>CAZFZC010000009.1:0-1088 GCA_964523155.1 uncultured Methanosarcinales archaeon | reverse complement strand
GTTGTATTTTTGCACGTAATCGTCCAGCGAGCTTTTCGTGTCTGAGAAAGTGAACTCGTAGCCACGCCACACAACACTCTCGTTGAACAGCAAGACTACAGACCCCCCATCCTGCCTGTCAATTATCAGGGTGTTGTCATCAGTTCCGGTTGCCCTCAGTGTGTACAGGGAGCCGCCAATGGTGAAATTGTCGCCCTTGGCAATCCAGTCTGAGAAACCGAAAGCTGCTGGCAGCGCGGCAAGCGCAGCCATGATTAGCAAAACCGCCCTGTTCATTGCACACCTCTTTTCAACAAGAACCAAGAACACGCCTATAAATATGTTTTGATTTATCATGAGATTTATTATGACATTTCCCGCCGGCTGATGATGGCATCAAAACCTGCGCCCCTGCAAACAGAGTCAATTATTTTTTACAGTGATTTAATATGCGGGTTCCTGATATTAAAAAGAAAAAATAAGGGTTTACTGCACTGCAGAAAACAGCTCTCCGCGGCCGTCCCTGGCAAACCCAGATCCAGCGGTTGTGGAATACCACTTGAAGTTGTGGAGGAACTTGACCTTGTCTCCCTCAACCAACCCTGAACCGCCCGGACAGTCCAGCACGAAAGTCTTGCTTTCGCCTTCTCTCCAGAGAACTGCGCTTGCCTGGTTAACAGCTACGCTGTCACCTGTAGCACAATCACCACCAAAGCATGCATCACATCCTGCACCGCCTGTAAAAGGATTTGTTATGGCAGGCACATCTGTTGTGATGTTCCACTCATACACCATAATATTTGACCCCACATTATTGACAAGCGTGGCAACTGTTGTAAATGTATCAGAGTTGTTTATTATGTACTGATCCTTCTTGCACAAGAACTGTGCTCCGAAGTCGCACCTGTCAGGCAGAAACCTCGTGGGGTTCAGTATGCCGAAATATGCAAGCGCTCCAATCATTATCAGTATGACCAGAAATGCCCATCCGTAGGTCATGAGAAACTCAAGCGCACCCTGTGCTCTTCTTTCCATGGTTATTACCTCCTCTTTTTATTTTTAACCTGATACTCCCAATCCTGAATGCACTAATATATAAACTTTTCGCA
>CAZFZC010000008.1:10556-14548 GCA_964523155.1 uncultured Methanosarcinales archaeon | reverse complement strand
CATGGGCAGGGCGTGGGCAGGGCGTGGGCAGGGCGTGGGCAGGGCGTGGGCCAGACTCCCGGCGTATTCCGCCTGCATGATAAGGGCGCAGCAAAAAAATATATAAAGCCCTCTGCCAGCAGGCATACCCATGGTCTACGTTGAGCTGCGAAGCTTCATGGATGATGCCTTCCCAGGCAGGGGGGACAAGCTTATGCAGGAAGCCATGAGCAGGATGGGCATAGTGGACATAGACATGGCAAACAAGGATGTCAGGAAGCGCTTTGCAGACTTTGTGCTTCGCGAGTATCTGCACTACAGTGCGCAGAGGAACCGGTACCTGTACCAAAAGCTTCTTGAAGTGCTGGAAATCGGCTCAATGTTTGACCTTGGAGACTACCAGCAGACAGTCAAGGTAATAAAGAAAAACGAGAACATCGTCCTTTCGTCCCTGGAAGTATTCTGGAACAGGATAAGGCAGGCATTCGGAAAGTACGAAGTGATTCTCAACCTCTTCTGGCTGAAGGGGGTTGAAGCCCAGCTTAAGGGCAAGAACCGAAACTATGTCCTGCAGATAATAAACAAGGCACTTGTGTCTGTCAGGCATGACATAAACGAGGCGTTGGAGGACCTTGTTTCAGACCTCAACATATCGCAGTATATGCATCGGCACGCGCCGCCCCCCCTTAGCATTCAGGTCTTTGACGAGCCCCAGACGCAGACACTTTCTGAGCCGGATGAGAATGTCCGCTTTCTCTTGGACAAGGTTCTCTTTCTGCGGACACAGCTTCATGACTCCGAGGAAGTCCTGCGAAACGCGCTTCTCAGAACAATGGATCAGGACATTGAACTCAAGTCAATGGGCTTGGAAGACCAGGAATTCGTAAACACGCTGAAACAAAAAATACTTGCTGAATGGAAGGATGTCAGCCAGACGTACAGCAGGCTGCATAAAGAAATAAAAGAAAAATTTGGCTAGGCCTTGACAGCCTTCATGTTTTTCCACGCAAGTTCAAAAAGCTCTGACATTGCATTCGCGAAGAACGGCGTGTTTACCCATATGCCGATGTCATAGGTCGGGTGAACCTCGCTGTCGTCAATAACCATGAAGATTATCTCCTTCCTGTCAACAACGCACCACCTGGCTTTTGAATCTGTATGCCTGACCTCGGCAACCTCGCTGATGTCCTTTACAGCATCCATGGCCTCCTTTGTTATCGGGGCTGCAATCTGTATCCTTACCCCCCTTTTCTTGATTTTCTCAAACGTGGGCTTAAGGCCCTCAACCTTTCTCATAAGGCCCTGGGTTGTAGTCATAATTATGACAGACTCTTCGGCATTCCTTATCGTCAGCTCAAGGTGGTTGTAGAGATTGTGGCGGCCGCGAAGGCTGCCGGACAGGTCTGTCGGCTCAACCAGTTCAACTCCTTGGGTGTGCAGCGCATTCAGCTCATTGAGAATCTCAGTGTCCTTAAGCTCCTCCAGCCTCTGGACTTTCTCATGCGCCTCTGCCTTCATGTTCTTCTTGACCCGCTCAAGAACCTCCTGCGGAGGAACAGCCAGATACTTGATTGGCTTTCCCAGCTTCATAACAACAAAGCCCTTTTTTTCAAGGCTTTCAAGAACATCATAGCTTCTGGACCTGGGCACATTGGCAATGTCAGAAAGCTCGCCGGCAGTTGATACCCCTCTTGAAAGAAGTGCCGCCCAAATCTTGACTTCATACAGATTCAGCGAAAAATAGCGCCTCAGTTTGCTTAAAAACTCTTCTTTTACAATCATTGTCACCCCTCCTTTTTACCGTCTACTGTGGCAGAATTGTCTACCCCAACAGGCGATAAAAGGCCGGTACTACTATTAAAATGTTACGAAATTTTACCTTCTGCAAGTATTCACCGATGCACCATGAATTTTTGTGAACACTCCGCAGTCATTACACACAGAAAATCAAAAGCATAACTAATATTTAAATCTTGCTACAAAAGCCAAACTGCATAAATTTTCGTAACTGAAAGTTGGCAAAAACCGTTTCTGTTTAGAAAATGAAATTTTTTGTGTATCATGTGGTGGTGGCATATCTGCCGGCTGCAGACCTTTCCTGTGGCCGGGCCTGCGCCCCGCGGGCACCGTGACAAAATATATATATGCATGCTGGTTCAGTATTACAAAGATGGCAGCAAAAAGGGGTCAGATAACCAGCTTTGTCCTTCTTGGGGCGCTTATCATGTTTGGTGCTGCGGCTCTGGTGGGAATTGTCAGGTTGCACAGCACAGCTCCTGTGCCAGCTGCCCTCAGAAGCGCCCAGGCTGTTGAGTCTTTCACACTCTCATGCGTAGAGAACACTGTTGTCTCGGGGCTTGCAAAAACCGGGTACAGGGATATCCTGGGCCTTGAGTCTTATGTCAACAGCAACCTAAAGTCCTGCACCAAGAGGTATGGCGCGTTCGAAACGCAGGTAAGGGACGGCCCGGTGAAAACGACTATCACGCTGTCTGAAAACCAGGACAGCCTGGTTGCAGAGGTAAAGTATCCCCTGGAAATCATGGACAGTGGCTCTGTGGTGGCGCTTTCAGATTTCCATTATGCCCTCATGTTTGTGAGCAGTATTGAACCCGGAAGCGGCGAGTCCAGGCTCATGTCGGGCGACGGGAAAGCCACTCTGTTCATCCCAACAGGAACCGATACCTCGGAACCTGCCCTTCAGGTCAGGCTTGCCGATGCAACTGAATACCCAGCTCCAAAGGGATACGCGCTTGTGTCCGGAGTGGTCTATGACTTCTTACCAGACCAGACCAGCTTTTCGCCGGATGTCAAGCTCAAGATTTACTATGACAGCGACATTCTTCTGCCCCGGATGCCCGAAAACATGCTAAGTATGCTTTACTTTGACGGCAAAGAGTGGGCGGCCCTTGACAGCCAGGTTGCAGCAGACGAGAATGCAGTCTATGCATATATCTCGCATTTCAGTGCCTATGCCGTGGCTGCCCCGGCGCCGCTTGGGGAGTGCGAAACAAAGACAGGTGTCCTGGCTGTTCCTTCAGCATACTCGGTTCTGGGCCAGTATTACAGTGACTGCAGCACAGACAAGCCGGTTGGCGGGGAATGTAACCTTGCAATCCACTACTACTGCCAGCAGTTCGGAACGCTTACTGGCTATGGGCCAACACAATACAGCGGCGACACTATGCAGATGGTGTGTATGCCCGAGGATACAGCAGACATTGTCCAGACAACCTTCACAGAGCTTCACTCATACAACGACTACTGCACATCCAGCAGCCCAATCAGCGCCCACTGCAACTCGGCAATTGACTGGCTGTGCAGGAACAAGGGCTATGTCTCAGGCTTTGGCCCGGTGCAGTACCTTGGCAATGATGCCAAAATTGCGTGCGTAAAAGAAAGCGTATCCTGGCGCGTTGAAACGGCATATGATGCCCTTAAGCAGTACCATCCGGGCTGCAGCATTGATAACCCCTATGGCGGGCCGTGCAACAGCGCCATTGACTATTACTGCAGAAACAGGGGGTTTGCCTCGGGATTCGGGCCTGCGCAGTACAGCGGAAGCCATGTGGAGTTTGTCTGCCTGGCTTCAGACATTATGAGATACTATGAGGAAACCTTTACAGAGCTGAACAAATACCATACACTGTGCACCCCAGACAACCCTGTCGGCGGGCCGTGCAACAGTGCCATTGACTGGTTCTGCAAGAACCAGCTCTACGGTTCGGGGTTTGGGCCAGTGCAGTACGAAAACGACACCGCGCACTTTGCGTGTGTTGCCTATGACGTTATGCAGCAATACAAGACAGTCTGGGAAGAGCTTACCAGCCTTAACCCCGGCTGTTCACCCTATACTGCAACAAGCGACTCGTGCAGCTCTGCCATAGACTTCATGTGCAAAGAAAAAGGGTTCATGACCGGGTTCGGGCCGGTGCAGTATCTTACAGATGAGGTTCATGCAGCCTGCGTGAACCGAAACGCAGGAGTTGTGGTAGAAACCGACTATTCCACAC
>CAZFZC010000008.1:5821-10546 GCA_964523155.1 uncultured Methanosarcinales archaeon | reverse complement strand
ATTCCACACTGAACAGCCATCATCCGCTCTGCAATGCAACAGTTCCCTTCGGAGGCTACTGCAACTCGGCTGTTGATTCCTACTGCAAAAGCCTTGGCTATGGCTCGGGGTTTGGGCCGGTGCAGCACGAAAACAGCACCGCCATCATAGCCTGCATAAAAGAATCAGGAGCCTGCTAGGTCTTGCCAGTCAAGCGCAAAACATATAAGCATGCAGGCTGTCTTGCAGTGCAATGCTTGTTGCTCAAAAAGAGGCTGAGCGGCTGCTTCGCAGGTACAGAATACCTGTTGCAGAGTCGCGAATATACAGGACAAAAGAGGAGGCTGTGCATACATCTATGCCGTTTCCCCTTGTCCTCAAGCTGATTTCTCCTGAAATTGTGCACAAGTCTGACACAGGCGCAGTTGTGACAGGAATTGCCAACAGAACCGCTCTTGCAAGAGCGCTTGCCCTGGCTGAGTCAAGGACAAGAAAGCAGGGCATTTGTGCCTCATTCATGCTCCAGAGGCAGGAGGCAGGCAGGGAAATAATTGTGGGGATGAAGCGCGACGCCCAGTTCGGGCCGGTAATCATGTACGGCATGGGCGGGATTTTCGTTGAAGTCTACAGGGACGTGAGCTTTCGTGTCGCGCCCCTGACAATGAAAGACATCAGGGAGATGGTTGCAGAAACCAAGTCATTCCAGGTGCTAAAGGGGATGCGCGGACAGGCCCCTGCAAACATTCCTGCGCTAACTAACGTGATTTACGGGCTTTCCAGGCTTTCCTGCGAAAACCCGCAATTTACGGAGATTGACTTCAACCCGGTAATGGTCAGCGAAAAAAAGGCAGTTGTGGTTGACGCGAGGCTGATAAAGTGAGCATCAGCTACATAATCGAGCCGCAAAGCATTGCTGTCATCGGCGCATCCAGGAAGCGGGATTCAGTCGGCCACGGCGTGCTTGAGAATCTGCTTTACGGTGGGGTGTTCAGGACGAAATACTGCAGGCCTTTCAGGGGCAGGGTATATCCTGTCAACCCGAACGCAAAAAAAATCCTCGGGAGAAAAGCCTACCCGGACATCACAGAGGTTCCCGGAAGCGTTGACCTTGCAGTAATCTGCGTGCCGGCCATTATTGTCCCGTCTGTCATGAAGCAGTGCGCAATAAAAGGCGTTAAGGGCGCAATAATTATTTCTGCAGGGTTTGGCGAATACGGCGAGAAGGGAAAGGCGCTTCAGGATGAGGTGCTTAGGATTGCAAAAAACAGGATAAGGATAGTCGGACCAAACTGCCTGGGTGTCCTGCGGATGCCGCGGCACATGAACGCAAGCTTTGCCCCTACAATGCCGCCGCCCGGAGACATTGCGTTTGTCAGCCAGAGCGGCGCGCTTGCAGACAGCGTGATTGACTGGGCAATTGAGAACAGGTACGGCTTCTCGACAGTCATCAGCTACGGAAACAAGGCAGACCTTGATGCGCACGATTTTCTTGAGTGGCTTGCAGACGACCCAAAAACAAGGGTTATAACGCTCTACATTGAGGGTGTGCGGGACGGGAGGCGATTTCTGGATACTGCAAGGAAGGCTACAAGAAAAAAGCCAGTTGTGGTTCTCAAGGCCGGCCGGGGAAGCGCAGGCACAAAGGCAATAAGCTCCCATACCGGCAGCCTTGCAGGAAGCTACAGCATCTACCAGGCAGCATTCAGGCAGTCCAGTATGATTCCCGCCGACAATGTCGAAGAGCTCTTTGACATTGCCAAGGCACTGGCAGAGCAGCCCCCGTGCAAAAAGAACAGCATTGCAATCGTCACAAACGGAGGGGGCTGCGGGGTGCTTGCTGCCGACTACTGCGAAGAGTTTGGGGTTGGGCTTGCAGAGTTTCGCAAAAAGACAATTGAAAAGCTTGACAAAAGCGGCCAGATGCACGCAGCGTATTCAAGGAGGAACCCTCTTGACATTGTCGGTGACGCGCTTCCGGGCAGGTACAGGGCTGCTGTTGACACACTGATTGCCGAACCAAATGTAGGTGGTATGATTGTCCTGCAGACTCTTCAGACAATGACTGACCCGGTTGCAGACGCAAAGGTTGTTGTGCGCGCCCACAGGCGCCATCCTGACAAGCCCATCCTGTGCGTCTACATGGGTGGAAAGTTCTCACGCGCAGGCATCCGGTACCTGGAAAGACACAGCATACCTGACTACAACGACCCCAGGAAGGCTGCAAAGGCCATGTGGGCGCTTATGAAATCAGCCCAGGTTAAGCGCGCTGAAGGCAGAAAACGCCATTGAAAGCATTGCCGCTGTGATAAATGCGATTGCAAGCCCCGCAAACGGCCTTGGGACACTGCCCATCTCAAGCCTCTCGCGCATGGCAGACATCAGCACAAGCGCAAGAGCAAAGCCCGCACCTGACGCAGCGGCAAAAACTATGCTCTGCGAATAGCTGTAGCCTTCAGAAACACCCAGAAGAGCAACCCCCATTATTGCGCAGTTGGTGGTCATGAGCGGCAGGTAAATTCCAAACGATTGGTACACTGCAGGAAAACTGCGTTTCAGAAGTATCTCAAGACCCTGGACCAGGGCTGCGATGACAAGCACAAACACAACCACCTGCAGGTACTCCAGGTTCAGGGGCAGAAGCATTCTGTTGTAAAGCGGCCAAGTTATTGCCACTGTAAGCGCCATGACCCCTGTTACAGTCGCCCCCATTGCCAGCGCCGGCCTTGACGACCTGCTGATGCCCATAAAAGGGCACATGCCAAGAAACCTTGCCAGGATAAAGTTGTTTATGAACACTGCTCCAACCACTATTCCCGTAAGGCTCATTTTTTCACCATGTTCACGAAGTTTATTGCTGCAATGATAAGGCCGATAGTGAAAAGCGCGCCGGCAGGCAGCATCATGATAGCAGCCCCTGGCAGGCCAAGCCTAAGCCCCACGAGGGATCCTGTGGAAAGGATTTCCCTTACTGCGCCGATAATTGCCAGAGACACAAGGAATCCCAGGCCCATGCCAAGGCCGTCCAAAAGTGATTCTTTTGGCGGGTTTCTCTTTGCAAACGCCTCTGCCCTGCCAAGGACCAGGCAGTTGACAACAATAAGCGGGACATATATGCCAAGCATTGAATATACTACTGGGTAGAACGCTTCCAGCAGCATGCCAACAATTGTCACAAAAGTCGCAATTATGGTGATATAGGCCGGCAGCCTGACATTCGCAGGAATTATGTTTCGGAGCAGGCTGACAGAAGTGTTTGAAAACACAAGGACTGCAGTGGTTGCGATGCCCATTCCAAGCCCGGTTTCAAGTGTTGTTGTGACAGCAAGCGCCGGACAAAGCCCAAGTGCCAGGACAAAAACAGGGTTCCTGTACCACACGCCCCTGCTTACACAGTTACTTCCCGGCATTTTGCCCCCAGATTTTTTCGTACGCGTCCCTGACAGCAAGGGTTGCCGCCCTGCTTGAGGAAGTGGCGCCTGTAACAGAGTCAATCTCGCCGCCCTCCGGCTTGAGCACTGCCTGGCCAATACTAATCCCTGAAAGCTGCGAAACAAACTCCTTATCTGCTATTCTGCTGCCAAGCCCGGGGGTCTCGCGCTGTGAGAGCACCTCAACAGAGACAATGCGGCCCTGGGGCGAAAAACCCGCAATGACAGTAATGTCGCCTGCGTAGCCCCGGGCAGTCCCCTGGGCAGCATAGCCCAGAAGCCGCTGGCCATTATAAACGCTCATGTAGCCTGCTGTTTCAATTACAGAATCCGCACTGGGGAAAACCCTGCTTATCCTGGAATCTGCCAGCTCAGCCCTGGCCTGCATTATCTTCTCGTTTGTCAGGCTGTGTGTGCCTGCAAGCATTGCTGCTGAGACTGCCAGGAGCCCTGCCAGAACCAGGGCGGATTTTGCGTGCGGGTTCATTTTCTGCCCCCTCCCTTGCTGAAAGGCACCGGGCGGATGTGTCTGTCAATCAAGGGGACAGCTGAGTTCATAAGCAATATGGAAAATGCCACGCCTTCGGGGTGGCCGGAATAAACGCGAAAAACCATGGTCAGGACTGCGCACCCTGCCGCGAACACCCACCTCCCCTTTCTGGTCAGGGGGCTTGTAACATAGTCTGTTGCCATGAAAAACGCGCCAAGCATCAGGCCGCCTGCAAGCAGGTCAAAGAGGATATCCCGTGAAAGCAACGATGAAAACAACGCCACTGTCCCGAGGTATCCTGCAGGCACACGCCAGTCGATAATGCGCAGGATTATCAGTGCAAGGCCTCCTGCAAGAAGCGCAAGCGCAGAGGTTTCGCCTATGCTTCCGCCGACACTGCCAAAAAAGAGGGACGAGCGCAGTTCCTGCACGCCCCCGTAGGCTGACACAACAGCGCCATAGCCCCCTTCCTTTGCCGCTGCAAGCGGGGTTGCGCTGCTTATCCCGTCAACATAAACCCAGCCAGCCATGAGCACCGGAAAGGACAGTGCAAGAAAGACCCTGGCCATGAGCGCCGGGTTGAAGATGTTGTTGCCTTCGCCGAAGGCGTATTTGCCAATTGCGACTGCCACTACAGAACCAAGGCCGACAATGGCAAGCGGGGTTTTTGGGGGAAGAACCAGCCCCAACAGCAGGCCGGTCAGAAAAGAGGACCAGTTGATTTTCCTGAATATGTGCCCCTGCCCGTACCTTTTTGCCAGGGCCTGACAGAGAAAGTCGGTTGCAAGTGCTGCTGAAACTGCGCAGAGCAGAACAAGGAACGCGCTT
>CAZFZC010000008.1:0-5811 GCA_964523155.1 uncultured Methanosarcinales archaeon | reverse complement strand
CTGCCGACGGCATCAGGGCAATTATTACTGCAACAATTATCCTGTCCCTTGTCCACCATGTTCTGACAAACGGCGCTTCCCTATCCACAGGTTTCACCCTTTGCCTTTTTTACCAAACCAACAAGGTTTATTCCCGAAGGGCATATGAAGCTACATGCGCCGCATTCTATGCACTCATTCGCATGGTGTTCAGCAGCGCTTTTTGCACGGCTGTTCCTGACAAGCGCTGCAATTGTCTTGGGCGAAAGTCCCATTGGGCACGCATCAATGCACCGGCCGCACCTGATGCACGCCGCCTCGCTGCGGTCTGCCGGCAGGCATAAGTGCAAAGACCCTGTGCCCGGAAGCAGTGCTGCTTCTGCGGACTCAAGCCATGTTCCCATCATAAGGCCGCCTGCAACAACAATCGAACTGCCAGGCCCGCCTGCAGATGCAACGATGTTTCGTACAGGCGTTCCTATCTTTACGACATAGTTGCCGGGCCTGGCAACCCTGCCAGAAACTGTGACAATCCTTTCGACCAGGGGCTTATTATGGATTAGCCCTTCATAGACTGCATAGGCTGTTGAGACATTGAATACCAGGACGCCTGACTCAGCAGGGTTCTTGCCCGGAGGAACAGTTTTTCCCAGCGCACGCCTAATCAGAACCTGCTCTGCGCCTAACGGATAGGGCCCGGCAATTTTTCTGGCAGTTATGCCCTGCATAATGTTTCTTGCCAGGCCGCGAAAATATTTTGTCTCTTTTGCGCAGATGCAGGCTCTGGCTGCCCGGGCAGCAGCCATCAGCAGCCTTGTCCCAATAGCAACCTCTTCTGGCCTGTTTGCCATGAGCCACTTGTCGGAAGAGTTCACAGGCTCGCACTCTGCGCCGTTTACCAGAACCGTATCAACCTCATGCGCAGTCCTGAGCTTAATGTGGGCAGGAAACATTGCGCCCCCAAGACCGACAATTCCGCAGGCTTCAACAAGCCCAACCAGCTTATGCGCTTCTTTCAGCAGGACTGGGAGTTTTCCCATACCCTGGCCCCGGGTGCCGGACCTGGCGCTCCGGGCGGTTTTCAGAACCAGGGACCTCCTTGAAACGCCGTCAGAAAACTTTCTGCGGGCAATTCCTGCCACTGTCGCGTCAGCTGGGCCGTAAACATCTGCTGCAAGCCCGTCGGCCTTTGCAAGCCTCTGGTGCCTCCTGACCCTTTCTCCTTTGGAAACAACCGGAACCGAACAGTGGCCTGGCCTGCACTCAAGCGGAAGAACAAGCATTGGGGGTGTGCCTACGCGAAACAGGGGCCCCTGGGAAAAATCAGCAGCGTGCCTGAGCCGAACCCCATTCATGGACACAACTGAGTATTCGCGTGTTTTTATAGGTTGCGAAAAGCGCCCCTGGATAGGTTTATATAATATGGGGGCAACATCCCGCAGTATGAGAGCTGTTGTGCCTGTACTTTTGGCCTTGCTTTGCGGATGTGCTGTGCAGACGCAGGATACGCGCGTTTTCATGGGTACGGATTTTACAGTCACAGTTATACACCCGGATTCTGCAGCAGACGCCATTGACTTTGCATACTCTGAGATTGCCGGGATTGAACAGCTGATGAGCACCTACGACAACAACAGCCAGATATCTGTTCTCAACAGGAATGGCGTGCTCAAGAACCCTGACCCGTTGGTTGTAGGGGTGATTGAGAAATCAGATAAGTTTTCAGAGATGTCGGGCGGCGCGTTTGACATCACTGTTCAGCCTCTGCTTGAGCTCTACAGCAAGAGCTTCAGGACCACAGGCACTGCCCCTGATGAAGATGACTTACTGCAGGCAATGAAGCTTGTCGGCTACAGAAAAATCCGTATCAGCAGCGGGGAAATTGGGCTTGAGCCGGGAATGGAGGTAACCCTTGGCGCAATTGCCAAAGGATTTGCCCTGGACCAAGCAGGCAGGGCACTAAAAGGCGCAGGCATAAAAAATGCACTGATAAACGGCGGGGGTGACATCCTGGCAATAGGGAGCAACAATAGGAGGCCCTGGACCCTTGCGCTTGAAAACCCGCGTGAGAAAGGCAATTACATCACAGTGATTGGAATACGCGACATGGCTGTTGCGACCAGCGGTGACTATGAGAGGTACTTCGACGAAAACATGACTGTGCACCACATAATGGACCCCCGCACAGGCAAAAGCGCAACTGAACTGATAAGCGCAACAGTCATTGCAGGGGATGCAACGACAGCTGATGCCCTTGCGACTGCTGTCTTTGTCCTTGGAAGGAAGAGCGGGCTTGCACTCCTTGAGAACCTGCCGGGTGCCGAAGGCCTGCTTATTACAGCGGACAGGCAGATATACCGCAGCAGCGGCTTTGGCGCATTTGAAACCTAAAAAAGCACAACGAACACTGTTGAGACAAGTATTGTCAGCTTTATAAGAATGTTGAGGCTCGGGCCGGATGAGTCCTTGTAGGGGTCGCCGACAGTGTCGCCCACAACTGCTGCCTTGTGGACATCGGAGCCTTTGCCGCCGAGGTTGCCTTTCTCAATGTACTTTTTTGCATTGTCCCAGGCGCCCCCTGAGTTTGACTGCTGTATCCCAAGCAAAATTCCCGATACCAGAGTTCCGCCAAGCGCGCCTCCAAGCGCCTCTGCACCAAGGAACACGCCGACAAGAATAGGTGTGACAATCACCAGGAGCCCGGGAACAACCATTTCCTTGAGGGCCGACTTTGTTGCGATGTCGATGCACGCGCCGTAGTCTGGTTTCGCTTTGCCTTCCATTATGCCTTTGATGCTCTTGAACTGGCGCCTGACCTCTTCTGCAATTTTTACTGCTGCGTTCCCGACTGCAAGCATCACGTAGCTTGAGAACAGGTAGGGAACCAGCGCGCCTATGAAGAGCCCTATTAGGACATGGTTGGAAATTATATTAACCTGGGCGAGCCCTGCATCGTGGGCAAAGAGTGTAAGCAACGCAAGCGCCGCAAGAGCGGCAGAGCCGATTGCAAATCCCTTGCCTATTGCAGCAGTCGTGTTTCCTGCAGCATCAAGCCTGTCTGTTCGCTCCCTGACCTTCCTGTCAAGCCCGCTCATCTCAGCAATGCCACCAGCATTGTCAACGATGGGGCCGTAGACATCTATTGCCATGACAATTGCCGCAAGGCTCAGCATCCCAACGCCTGCCATCGCAACCCCGTAGACTCCGGCGAGCAGGTAGGATGAGAATATTGCCAGACACAGAACTGCAACAATTCCGCCTGTTGATCTCATGCCAACGGAAAGCCCGTGGATGATGTTTGTTGCCGCGCCAATCCTTGAACTTTCTGCAATTCCCCGGACATGCCTGTACTCGTAGCTCGTGTAGTATTCAGTAAGCTTTCCAAGCGCGGTTCCCGCAGCAATCCCAATTATTATTGTCCAGAACACACGCAGGTTCTCAAAGAAATACCTGTTCATAATGAGCGCCAGGGCTGCAAGGATGATGCTTGTTGCAACAAACGCCTTCGTGAGCGCGGCTGACGGGTTTCCGGATTTTGTTGTGCAAAAGAACGTGCCGGCTATTGCCGAAACAACACCTGCGCATACAATTGCAAGCGGAAACCAGAACGCGTTTGTAATTTCGCTGGCGCCTATCCTGGCAAGGTCAACTGCCCCAAGTGTCAGGCCGATTGCCATTGCAGCAACAGTGTTTACTATTAGCGAGTCAAACAGGTCTGCGCCCATGCCTGCAGTGTCTCCCACATTGTCGCCGACATTGTCGGCTATGACTGCCGGGTTCCGGGGGTCATCCTCAGGTATTCCCGCTTCTATTTTGCCCACGAGGTCTGCGCCCACGTCTGCGGCTTTGGTGTAGATTCCCCCTCCCACCCGCGCAAAGAGAGCAATGCTTGCAACCCCGAAGGCGTATCCCTCAAGCGAATTCTTAAGGACTGTCTTGTCATCATAATAAAGCAGGCTTATTGCAGCAAGGCCTGCAATCCCAACCGCCACGAGAAATATGCCCACAGACGCGCCTGCTGAAAAGCTCACCCGCATTGCGTCATTTAGGCTTTTCTTTGCTGCGTTTGCGCTCCTGACATTGGCCTTTACCGCAACTTTCATGCCGTAGAGGCCCGCAAGGCCGCTGCTGACTGCGCCCAGGGCAAACCAGAGCGCTGTTGTGGGGCCTAGCGCAGGGATAAACAGTAGTATTGCAGAGACGACAACCACGTAGACCGCAACATAGGTGTACTCAGTGCGCAGGAACTTCATTGCGCCCTGCTCAATAAGCCCTGATATTTCCCGCATTTTCGCGCTGCCCTCAGGCTCCCTCATCATCCTGCGCCTGAAATAAACAATGAAGGCTGCGACCAGAATTCCCAAAAGCAAAAAGAGTGTAATGCTGCCTACCATACTGGTGGCGAAAGCCCGGAATATATAAACTTTTCTTGGCTCAATTCAGAAATATCAGGCAGGTCTACTGGCCTGTATTTTTGTCCCCGGTCTTTCCGGCCTCATCAACAAGCTTCTTAATCTTCCTCGCCTGCTCCTCAACGCTTATAAGAACGCTGATGTCATCAAAATGCTCTCTGGCGCAGTCCTCGCAGTAATAGTCAGATGTGTCCTTGATGCCCAGCTTTGCCTCCTCGCCGCAGATTATGCATTTTTTGACCATTATTAACCACTAACCGAGGAGTAATATTTAAATGTTGTCACTGCAGCCGGTACCTCAGCAGCGCGCCTGCGCCGCCGAGCCCGTCCAGCTTCTTTCCGCCGTCATGTTCGCTGCTTATGATGTGCACGTCTGCACGCATCGCATCCGCCTTTGCCATCATCCTGTCCAGACCTGTATTGGTTCCCTCCTGCCTGGACTGCCTGAGCAGGCTGTCGGTTACAAGCAGCGCCCTGACAGCGCCTGATTCCACTGCGTTTCTGGTCTGAGCAAACCCGTAGCAGGCGGGCCCGGCCCGGTTTATCTCGAGAAGGAGCTCCTCAACCAGGGCGAGCTCGCGCACCACCCTGTCCTCGCGCAGGGCTGTTGTGACTTCGGGCCTCTTCAGGACTTCCCCAAGCCCGTCAACATCTACAGAGTTGCAGGTGGCCTCAATTGACTTTTTCCTTATGTTATCCGGCAACACGCCCAGGAGGTACTCCCGCCAAAAAGCAGGGCTTGCGACAATAATCCTCGAATAGTTGTTGCGGCTGTCAAGATCCATGGCAGTGCCTGAGACATCCTGGTAGAAGCTTGACTTGACTTTCTCAGGGCTGTCTTTTTTCTGGACATTTCCTTTCGCCTCAGAAAGAACCTCGTATCCGTAATTCCTGAGCTCTGCAAAGAGCGCCTTCTCGCGGTCAATGAGCAGTATGAGTATGTTTGCGTCTTTCTCCTTTTCGGCCTCCCTGAGCCTGTCGAGCTGGTAGCCCTGCCACTTCTGCTTCTCGATGGTTAGCTCGACTGAAGGCTCAAGCGTGAGCGTGTGGTATGTTCCCCTCGTTATATCCTCAGGACCTTCGGCTATCTTTCCCAAAACCCTGAGCTTGTCAGAATACCTGTGAAACTCTATCCTTTCTGCCTCGACCTTGAGGAAGACGTTTCTGACCTGTGTCTTCTGGTTCCTCTCGCCTTCCTGGCCTGACTTTATCTTTCTCTGGGTCCTGCTGCTGACAAGGTCCCCTGGCTCAATTGTGTGGCTGAGGTGCCAGAGGTCGTTCTGGTTCTGTATCCTCAGCTTGACAATGCCCTTTTTCGGGTTCATGTGGACTATTTTCATGGCTGCTTGGTTGCCACGGGAGCTATATAATGCTTTTGCCTTCCCAGGCGAGTCTGGGAAAGGTACAGGCGCGTGCCCTT
>CAZFZC010000007.1:4946-15289 GCA_964523155.1 uncultured Methanosarcinales archaeon | reverse complement strand
AACAAATATCCGGCACACAGATAAAGGCAGCGGGATTAATGCCATAAGTTCCCTGGCGGCCGGAGCCGGATTAAGGGAAAACACCAAGCTGAAAAAATTTGTTGAGTATTACCTTGACTATATAGAAAAGCATTAGAGCATTGCTATTTTGTCCAGCATCTGGGCAGTCCTTTCGAGGTCCTTTGGAAACTGGTTCGCATAATACAGGGCAAGTTCCGCCGCATCATCATTGCTGATTTTGCCGTCCGAAATGTAGCCTTTCCTTCTGGCATAGGCAACCACCCTGTCAGAAACCGACTTTTTGTCTTCAACCATGCTATAAAGCGGCCGGATTATGCTGCTGTAGCTCTTCGGTGTAAAATTTCGCGCAAGCCATAGGAACCGCTTGGCGTAGTAATGCATATTTTCCTGCTCATAGCCGCTATATGCGCTCCACAGCTGCAGGTTGCTGCGAAGGTACGAATGCGGCGGTATGTAGATGTTGTTGTCCTCAAGCTTAAAAGGCTCAGACATTGCAAAGTCAGCAGGAATTACTTCGAGAAACTCCCTCTGAATCTGCTTCAGGCAGAACTTGAGCACGACAGTAAGCGCAACCACAATGCTCATGCTGTTTATGTCCATGCCTCTTTGCTCAAGGGTGCCGTGCTTGTTGAGCTTAACAGGGTTCCAGCCAATGTCAAGTTTGTATGGGTAAAGCTCATCAAAGTTTGCCGCCGCGTCCGCCCTGCGCACCTCCTGCTTCCAGCGCTTCCAGCGCCTGCCCAGGCTTGAGAGCAGGTCTGTTGCAGTCTGCTTGTAGGGCGGCAGCCCGCCAAGCTGCTGGAGCCTGCCGTACAGCCCGCTCTTGTAGTGGAGCTTTGCCCCGCCGCGGTACACTATGACCCTGGAATCCTTTCCAAGCAGGCTCCCCTGGTAAAATGGTGAAGACTGCGCAAGCAATGTGAGGATGGGGTCTGCTGCAATCTCGAAATTGTATGATGAGACCATGCTGTGCTCAAGCTTGCTTTTCTTAAGCAGCCGGACCATTTTCCTACTGGTGTCAAAAACGCCCTTTGGAAGGCTGTAGTGGTGATGAAACCCGGTTGCCCTGCATGCATGCTCAATCCTTGGAAAGCCAAATATCTTCTGCTTCATGACATATTTGTCCTGGGGGGTGAACCTGGGCTCAAACGAACCCGGATAGGTGGCAAAGGGGTAAATTTGCAGGCCTTTTGACATGCAGACGTCAGCAGCTTTCTGAATTGAGCGGATGATGTGCCTGGTTGGGTTGTATGTCTGCACGTCTGGGTAGCAGCCGAACTCAATCATGTTCTGGCCTATTTCGTGCGTAACATCTATCCCCTCGTGCTCCGATTTCAGGGTTTCTATAACTTCGGCAGCCCTGTTTGCTATCCTGCCTTCATTATCAATAAGATGGAACTCTGTCTCAAGGCCGGTTTTTGAGCGTTTAAGAGGCCTTGTCAAACTCGCCCACCTCAATGTCAAAAATCCCTGCAATGTCTGCGCTAAGCTTTTCCATCTTTGCCTCTATTGTCTTCTGCATGTCCCTTCCCATATAAAGCTTCTTGTTGACCTCCATTGAGAATATGAACACATCAGGAAACTTTACGCTCATCCAGTTCAGGATGTAGCCGCCGCTGTACGGCCTGTTTATCTCGCTCTGGTAGCCCAGCTTCTGCAGCTTCTGCCGCATGCTCCTGACAATCGGCAGGTAGAACCTTGGCACATACTTTATTCCGAACGAAACTTCGGGCCGGCCAGGCAAATCCTTCATGCTGTGCGCATCAAAAATGATGTTGAACCTGTAGGTCTCGACAAGGCGCGCCAAGGTAAAATAGAATTCCTTGTATGCCTCATACAGCTGGCTTTTCTCAAGGCTTGTCAGCTGTGAATTCCAGAGGGTCTCCGCCTGCCAGCTTACCTCAGACCCGCTTTCGTATATTGCCCTTGTAATATTTCTGTTAAAGTCTATAGCGAATCGCGAGAGCTTGTTGTCTATCCAGATGCCGCCCTTCTCAAGCACAAGCTTGGAATAAATCCTGTGTGTGTCAATGTCTTCCTCAGCGTGTCTGAACTGGTCAGTCAGCGCAAGCCTCCTGCCAACATACTTGGGCAGGTAGGTGCCGGAGTGGCAGGTCATAGATAACCAGCCCGCGCTTTGTTATGGTCATGTTCACATGGCTGTACTTCGGGTGCAGGTATTCCAGGTCTGCCCTGACAAGCTCATAAAGCCTTTTGTCCAGGAAGAAGTTTTTGAAGTACACGCGGTTGCGGTCCCTGTAAAACTCGTGCAGGGTTCCGTAAAGAAACCTTCCAAGGACCTTGTAGCTTTTCAGTGCCGCGATAAAATTCAGGTGGGGCTCTTCCTCAATGAGGTTAATTATACGGTTCATCAGCTGGAACAGGAAAAACCTCTTTGATATTCCGATTGTAACTGAGCCTGTGCCTGGCTGTATGAGCACGGGGCTGACATTCTCGATAATTTCCCTGATTTTCTGCATTGGTCCATGCTACTTCGCAATTGTATAAATAATTAACTGCGCCGGCTTTGGGGTCTTATGGCCAAACACAGCATGGCGTAACAGTTGCTCTGCGCAGTATTTGCGTAACTGTGCCCTGTGAATTGCAAAAACAATTTATAGAACCTGGCTTTATGTGGCTGCATGACTGTCCTGGAAATGCTTCAGAGAATATGGCAGTTTCTCCGGCCAAGCATTGTGCAGATAGTAATTGCTGTTGTCATACTTATCCTGGCTGTCATTGCGGCAAAGATATCCCGCAGGCTGGTTGAGAACTTCTTCAAAAAGTCAAGCAGGCGCATGAAGCTTGACCCCACACAGTACGCTTTTATGAAGCACACAGTATCTGCGGCAGTATACATACTTGGAATTGCAGTAGCTGTGTATTCAATCCCTTCCCTTCGCACAATATCCGTATCAATCCTTGCAGGTGCAGGGGTCCTTGCGGTAATAATCGGTTTTGCGTCCCAGGCTGCGTTCTCAAACATTGTGAGCGGGATTTTCATTGTAATATTCAAGCCTTTCCGGGTGGGCGACAGGATTAGCATACTTGGCCAGGGCATTGCAGGGGTCATAGAAGACATTACGCTAAGGCACACTGTGGTACGGACCTGGGAGAACAAGAGGGTGGTTGTGCCAAACACAGTAATCAGCAGCGACCGCATTGAAAACGGAAACCTGGGCGATGAGAAAACCTGCAGGTTTGTGGAATTTGCAATAAGCTATGACAGCGACATAAAAAAGGCAATGGGCATCATGCAGGATGAGGTTACCAGGCACCTCCTGTGGATTGATAACAGGACAGATGAGGAGAAAAAGAAAGGGGAGCCGCCTGTAAACGTACGGCTGATAAGCTTTGGAGACTCGGGGGTAAACCTGCGGGCCTATGCCTGGGCGCAAACTCCGGGGGATGCATGGACAATGGGAACTGACCTTAACAAGAGCATAAAGGAGCGCTTTGACCGCGAAGGGATAGAAATCCCCTTCCCTTACAGGACCATTGTGTACAAGAAGGATCTTGCCAAGCCTAAAGCTCCCTGAGAAACCCCCAGTTGTGCAGCTTGTCCGAATCCTCAAACCACCTGTCGCCGATGTCTGTGCGGTAGTACATGTGGGGAATCATTATGTTCCTGATTCTGGCATACGCCTGGTTCTGCGCCTGTTTCATTGTCTGGCCGCAGCCGCAGACAATAAGGACAACACCTGTCTTTCCGGTAACAAGCCATTCCCCGTTTACCTGCTTGACATCCTCAATATGCACCCCGTCTGTCCTTCCCTTCTTAAAGTAGATTATTGAGTCCTTGCTTTTGACGTCGAATGTCTCCTCGTCCGTGTAAGGGAACGGCGGAACCACAATGCGAACGCCAACCTGAAAGCCGCTTTTTGCCTTGAGCTTTGGGTCTTGCCCTGAAGCAAGCTTGTAGAAGAACTCGCCGATAGGCGTAATCATCCCCTCCTGCTGTATCTGAATTGTCGGGTAGCCAAACCTGGAGGTCCACTCCAGCGGAAATATCCCCTGCGAGTTGACAATTGTGTTGATGTCAATGTAGCCCACATAGCCCTCCTGGGCAAGCCTGCCCTCTATCTTCTTGAGGGTCTGGTTGAATATTCTGTTGGGCCCGCTCCAGAACATGGCTGTGCCCATCTCTCCTGTGCTCGGGCCCAGGTTTCCGGGAAAAAGCTTCTTGTGCTCAAAGTTCACGTTTATGGGGTAGCAGAATTCCCTGCCGTTGAAAAAGGCCCCGACTGCAATCTCGACACCTGCAACCCTTTTCTGCAGCTGGAAGCTTGGTATTTTGTCTTTCCATGCCTTGTGGTAGTCGCCCATGACCTGGATGACATCCCGCCCGTCCTCCTCCTCGCCGACAAAAAGAAGGCCCTTCATGTTCTGGGCTTCGCCTGAAGGCTTGATGACATACCTTCCGGGATTCTGCCGAACATAGACTATGGCATCCTCAAAGGATGAGAATTCCCTGTAGGGGATTATGTTGATGCCAAACTTCTTAAGCTCCTCCTGGCCGAAGGTGCGGTCATCTTCCAGCGAGTCTGTGTAGGGCGTTCCGCCTATAACCTTCTTGCCTGTGTCCCTGAGCTCCTTGGCAATCTTGCCCTGGCCAAGGACATCATCAAAAATGACAACATCTGCCCAGCCAACATAAGGCTTCCAGTCATGCACTTTCTCAATAAAGCCAAGCCCGACCTCTGCATCATCAGGATGGCTTGAATAGAACTTGACAGAATGACCCTCTTTTGTCAGCTGCCATGCAATGTCTGCGGCAAGCGCATCAAGTGTCACAAACAAAAAATTTTTCGGTTCAGTCGTCCTGTGGTTCCCGTTTTTCATGCAACCTCCTCTCCCTTATGAAATCTGCTATAAACCTTATTGTAAAATAGCTGACCAGCGCTGTTGCAGTGCCGACCACCAGGCTTCCGGCAAGGTACTTTACAGATACGTTATAAGCCTGGTTCATAAAGCCCCAGCGGAAAGCCTCAAGCTCCAGTGCGCCAAAAAGCATGGCCCCCACCTTCATGCTCAGCACGCCCAGGGGTATGAGCGTCACTATGTTCCAGAAGGCAAATGCAACAAAAAGCGAAATCTTGCTTATGCCCTTGCAAACCAGCATCAGCACAAGGCCGAGCAGAATGCTTACAGTGTTAACCGGTATGATGATGGAAATCAGGGTGCCTGCTGCAAACCCCATGGCAATTGAATGGCTCGATGTCTTGAGCGCCATGGCCTCCCTAAAATGCTCTTTAAGTTTCATGTCTGCTGCGGCTGCAGATGCTGCGGTGCTTAATATTTTTTGTGATATCGGTTCACTCATCTGCGTGCCCGATTCGCAGCTCCTTTTCCCGCCTGATGAAAAGGCTCCCTATGCCGCGCAGCACCCGCAGGACAAGCTCAAGGCAGGCAACGAACAGCAGGTAATACACCATGTAACTGAATATTGCAGGTATGTCGCGCAGAAAGCCCACGGCAGTCTGGGTGCTAAGCCCCTGGTTCTCCACAAGGAAAATACAGAGCAGGGCAAAGGGAATGAGCTTTGCCAGGTCCTGGCTGAGGTTTTCATTGTAGTACGAGGTTATCCTGACCGCGGCAACAATTGATGCGCTCATGAGAAGCACCATGTCTATGCCTGTATTCTTTGAAAGAAACATCAGCAGCACAGAGAGAACCAGAAACCAGAAGAACACCAGAACAGGTATCAGGACAAGGTTCTCAAGCACGTAAAACACCGAACGGAAGAACTTCTCAACTGCACCCTCGTATTTGGAATAGTATTTCTCGGTTTCAAGCTCAAGAATGTCCCTTCTGGCCAGGAACCTGTAGAACTTGAAAACAAAAACAGCGTACACCGTCATTCCGATGATATAGAGAATTAGCGGCTTGCTTGCCACCAGGAAATCTGTCACAGAGAGTTCAGACAGGCTCATCCTGCGAAGGCCTGCGGTTGCCCCGGTTATGTTGATTGCAGCCACAGAAAGAATTTCCGAAACCCCTGTTTATATATTTTGTGCACAAAATCGCGCTGCCCTGGGCCTGCAGGCATTGGTTTGGCTGCCCCAGAGGCATACAAAACCTTTAATAACAGATATTTTTTCTTGAACCCATGGACGAATTTCGCTATGAGCTCAAGATGCCCAGGGACAGGGTGGCTGTGCTTATTGGCAAAAAAGGAAAAATCAAGAAAATCCTTGAGGAGGAGACGCAGACAAAGATTGCCGTGGATTCCGCCGAGGGGGATGTCTTTCTGACAGGCAGGGATGCAGTCAGGCTTTTTACAGCCAAGGAGATTGTTACGGCAATAGCCAGGGGGTTTAACCCTGACACTGCCATGGACCTGCTCAAGCAGGATTTTTGCTTTGAGCTTATCAGGATGGATGATTTTGTCAGGACAAAGAACAGCCAGATTAGGCTTAAGGGAAGGGTCATCGGAAAGGAGGGGAAGGCAAGAAAGACAATAGAGGACCTTACCGAGACAAGCATCTGCGTTTACGGAAAGACCATAGGGATTATCGGCAGGACTGAAGATGTCACCAACGCGCGCAGGGCTGTTGAGAACCTTCTGTCGGGCAGCCTGCACTCCAACGTATTCAGGTGGCTTGAGAAGATGAGGCGCGAGCAGATGCGGGCAGGGCTGGAGGATAAATTTGGCAGCGAACAGGGCCCTTGAGTTTGCGGCAAAGCAGCGTGAGATAGGGGTTGCCGAGTTCTTTGCAAGAAACAGGCACCTGCTTGGGTTTGACAACAAGAAAAAGGCTCTGCTTACTACAGTCAAGGAAGCTGTTGACAACAGCCTTGATGCATGCGAGGAGGCAGGCATACTGCCTGAGATTCTTGTGGAAATTGTTGATATGCAAAATGACAGGTTCCGGGTTGTCGTCGAGGACAACGGACCGGGCATAGTAAAGAAGCAGATTCCAAAAATATTTGCCAAGCTTCTCTACGGGTCAAAGTTCCACAGGCTCAAGATGAGCAGGGGGCAGCAGGGCATCGGAATAAGCGCAAGCGTCATGTACGGCCAGCTTACAACTGGCAGGGCTGCAAAGATAGTCTCAAAGATTTCGCCCGCGGACCCGGCGCATTACTACGAGCTTAAGATAGACACCAAGAAAAACAACCCAATGATACTCAAGGAGGCCATGCTTGACTGGCCAAAGGAAAACGGAACGCGAATAGAGCTTGACATTGAGGCAAGCTACCAGGGCGGTATGCAGTCTGTTGACCAGTACCTCAAGGAGACAGCCATAATCAACCCCCACGTCACAGTAATCTATACCAACCCGAAAGCACAGCAGATAATTTTTCCGAGGGCAACAGAGACCCTGCCTGCCGAGGCCAAGGAGATAAAGCCGCACCCGTACGGTGTTGAGCTCGGTGTACTCATGGACATGCTGAAGGCAACAGAACACAGGAGCGTTTCTGCTTTCCTTCAGAACGACTTTTCAAGGGTTGGCCCGGGCACTGCAAAGCAGATTTGCGAGAACGCGGCAGTGCTTCCGACGATGAGACCAGGCCAGGTTTCAAGGGAGCAGGCGGAAAAGCTTATCGAGGGTATTAAGAAAACCAAGATTATTGCTCCTCCAACCGACTGCATAAGCCCGATAGGCAGGGAGCTTATCGAAAAAGGGCTGAGAAAGGAAATAAACGCAGAGTTCTACTGCTCGACAACAAGGCCGCCAAGCGTTTACAGGGGAAACCCCTTTATTGTGGAGGCAGGCATTGCCTACGGCGGGGCCCAGGAGACAGAAGGCCCTGTTACTATAATGAGGTTTGCCAACCGGGTTCCCCTGCTTTACCAGCAGGGCGCATGCATTGTCACAAAGGCAATCACGCAGACCAACTGGCGCCCCTACGGTCTGTCGCAGGGCTCGGGTTCCCTGCCGCAGGGCCCTGTCACGGTTCTCGTCCATATCGCATCCGTCTGGGTGCCTTTCACATCCGAAAGCAAGGAGGCAATTGCGCATTATCCGGAAATCAGCAAGGAAGTCCGGCTGGCATTGCAGGAATGCGGCAGGATGCTTGGCATGTACATAAACAAAAAAAAGCGCGTTAAAGATGAGTTTAAGAAGCGCAGCTACATAGAAAAATACATCCCGCATGTGGTTGAGGCGCTTGAGGAGATACTGGGCAAGAGGGCCATAGACCGGCCAAGGGTTGAGGGCCTGCTAAAAGAGCTCCTGGAAAAGCACAGGGGGAGAATTGAAAGCATGGAGTTTGACCCGGACAAGAACATGGAGTATGATGAAGAGCTTGCGCGCATAGGGAGAGAGTCCGGTGATGAACAATGAGCTCAAAAACACTGGCATCAATAAAGAACATTGCAGCAGGGGTGCTAAACAAAATCTCAAACAAAAAGGCCCCTGCGCTGCAGATGCCAATACGCAGCCTCCAGAACGTCAGGTATGACCCAAAGGACGGCTACTTCGAGCTTGACGGCAAGATGAAGGAACGGACGCTGACTGCCTCGACAGTAAAGACCTTTGCCCAGACACTAAGGATGATGGCCCTTTCAAAAGAGCTCATTGAAACCAATGACATAGCCACGAAGAGGGAAGCATACTATGTAAGCAAGAACTGGGGGGACGCAAGGTTTCATGAGCAGCCGGAATCAGACACAATAATGGATGACTTTGAGGCCATGCTTCTTGTGAACAGGGAACAGATTGGGTTTATACCTGAGGAAAAGGGCGGGGATGTTGCAGGCAGGCTGATTGTGATTGACAAGGACGCCGACTCAGGAAAGGAGATAAGGATAGACTGCACCAAGTTTGGGTCGGGCGCATATTCAATCCCAAGCTCGGTTGAGGAACTGCGCTTTGAGACAGAGGCAGAGTTCATACTTGCGATTGAGACTGCAGGTATGTTCCAGCGCCTGGTGAAGCACAAGTACTGGAAAAGCGCCAACTGCATCCTCATATCCCTAGGAGGGGTGCCGACAAGGGCGTGCAGAAGGTTCATAAGACGGCTTTCTGACGAAAAAAAGCTGCCGGTCTACGCCTTCACTGACGGCGACTTCTACGGGTATTTCAATATATACAGGACCCTGAAGGTTGGCTCGGGAAACGCCGCGCACATCAACAGGTTTTTCTGCGTTCCCAACGCAAAGTTCATAGGCATTACCCCGCAGGACATAACTGACTACAAGCTGCCGACCCACCCAATGAAGGATGTGGACATCAAGCGCGGCAAAGACGCACTGAAGAACGACCCGTTTGTGCTGCATTACAGGGAATGGCAGCGTGCCATAAAAGAACAACTTGCGCTCAAGAAGAGGGCTGAGCAGCAGGCTCTGGCCAAGTGGGGGCTCAACTACGTGATTAGCGACTACCTGCCCAAGAAGCTTTCAGACCAAAAAAAGTGGCTTCCCTAGGCTACATCTCCCCAAGCCGCCTAATTCTTTCCTCTATAGGGGGGTGTGTTGAGAACAGGCCAGCCATGAAGGATTTTGTCTTCCTGAAGGGTGTTGATATGAACAGATGCGCTGTTGCCTTGTTTGCCCTGTCAACCAAGGGGTCCGGGTCATTTTTTATCTTCTCAAGTGCAGATGCAAGCCCTGGCGGGTAGCGGGTCAGAAGAGCGCCCTGGGCATCTGCCATGTACTCCCGCTTCCTGCTTATGGCAAGCTTTATCATCTGGCCGACAATTGGCGCAAGTATTGCCAGAAGCAGGCCAAGGATTATGAACAGCGCACCGGCACTTCCAGAGTCCCTGTTTCTTCGGCCGAACAGAAACGAGCGGAGCATGAAGTCAGACAAAAGCGTAACGATTCCAATAAGCACGCTTGCAAGCATCATCATGCGTATGTCGTAGTTCCTGATGTGGCTTATTTCGTGCGCAAGAACCCCCTCAAGCTCCTCGCGGTTCATCTTCCCAAGCAGCCCGGTGGTAACCACAACTGCCGCATTCTGCGGGTCTTTACCTGTTGCAAACGCGTTGAGTGCAGTATCCTCAATGACATAGGCCTTTGGCTTGGGAATGCCTGCTGCAATACTAAGCCCCTCAATTGCATGGTAAAGGTGGGGAAACTCGGCCTTCTTCACAGCACGGGCGCCGGTCATAGCAAGGATCATGCTTTTTCCGGAATTATAGACAATCAGCGCGTATATGAGCCCCGCAAAAACAGACACGGCAATGCCTGCAGCAATACTGTCTATGTAAATCCCGAACATTGCCCCAAGAACAGAGACCAGCAGTATGAATGCAGCGACAAGCACCCATGACTTAATCTTGTTCTTCCTTACCTCATCAAAGCCTATGCGCATGGTAGCTAGAACTTGACACTGACGTTCTTCTTCTCCTCTTCTGCTGCCTCAAACATC
>CAZFZC010000007.1:0-4936 GCA_964523155.1 uncultured Methanosarcinales archaeon | reverse complement strand
TCCTGCGAAAAGTTCAGCATGCCTGCCAGCAGGTGGTTTGGAAAGCTCTGTATCTTGGTGTTGAAAACCATGACCATGTCATTATAATGCTGACGTGCGTAGGCAATCTTATTCTCTGTGCCTGTAATTTCTTCCTGCAGCTGTATGAAATTCTGGTTTGCCTTAAGGTCAGGGTAGTTCTCCGAAACCGCAAACAGGCTCTTAAGGGTGTCAGAAAGCATATTTGAGGCCTCTGCCTGCTTCTCCACAGTTTCTGCCTTCATGATTGCCGAGCGTGCCTTGGTGATGTTTTGCAGCAGCTCGCGCTCATGCTTCATGTAGCCCTTGACTGTCTCACCAAGGTTTGGTATAAGGTCGTTTCTCCTCTTAAGCTGCACGTCAATCTGCGCCCAGCTGTTTTTGACCTGGTTTTTCAGCCTTATCAGGCTGTTGTACAGCAGAACAACGAACAGAACCAATGCACCCAGTACCACCAGGGTAATTATTCCGATTGCCATGATTTTATCCCTCCGCAGCAGACGTATGATGCAGCCATATATAAATATTTGGCCCGGCTTATGAAGCCAAAGCCTCGCACACAGCCACTTCGCCCTCAGTCCTCAGGATGCATGAGTCCTGAGCAAGGCACGCGTAGCTGCCAAGGGACGGGCATGCAGTTTCATCACAGCAGACATGCCTGCAGCTGCCCCCCTCTGAGCAGTACAAATCGAACCTGCACTCAGGAACCATGCTGCTCCCAGAAAAATCCCTCCTGTACCCTGATGTGCATACGTCCCTTGACATGCACTCTTCCCGTGTGAGGTTGCTGCAGAGTGTGCATTCCTGGCACTTGGGGGTTCGCAGCGCAATGAGAGCGAAGCTTGACAGCCGGCTGATGTTTGCAGAAGCAATATCCCTGTCCTTGTCAATCCTGGTATTAAGCTGCGCCCATCTGCCGTTGTCAAGATAGGCAATGCGCAGGTCCTGCTCTTTCTGGTCCGGGTAAAGAAGCCCCTGGAAGTATTGTAGCGAGAGAGTGCCGGAAATTTCGATTTCCGGGGAAAAGTCGTACATTACAGCGCCTGCAAACGGAAGCCTGAACCTGTCCGGGTTCTGGACTATTGTGCAGTTCGCAGCAAGGCTCCTGTTGGCTTCAAGAAGGCTGCGGCCGTCCGGACACAGGAGCTTTTCATGCGAATATACCTGCCCTGCCAGTGGTACTTCCACATGAATTGGCGCTGCCTTTGCAACGCTACCGTCCTTTCGGACAATGAACGGATAGTCAATCGCAACAACAATGGAGTTGTCCCTTATAACAACATCAACGGAGATTGTCCCACGGACAATGCTCACTTTCTCATCAAGGCTGCGCCAGTTCACGCAGGAAGGGATTTCAGAAGACAGGTGGTCGCGCAGCTTGTACTCGTTCCTGCCGTGCGCCCAGAGCCCGGCATACGCAGCCTTTTGTGCGCAGGACTCAATTGACTTCTCTGCCCTCTGCATTACGGCTGTTGCGCTTATAATGTCTGCTGCGCTTGAGCGCGAGAGGTTCATTACCAGCACAATGAAAAGGAGGCAAGTCAGGATAACCAGGGTAAGGACCGCAAACACAGATGACTGGGATTTGGCCATTTGGAACCCCCGGCGATTTTGGGATTTATATAGTTTTATATGGTTTTGCCGGGACCCGGCGCAGCGGATTTGGCTGACCTCTCCCTGTGCTTTCTCCTCATTTCCTTCTGTTCTTCTGTCAGTTTCTGCCTTGGCCTGCGGGCAAGCATCCTTGCCTTGAGAAGGGCATAGTTCACCGGGTTCCTTATTCTGGGGCAGAAGCTGTCCGGAAGGCATACCCCAAGAGCTCTGTAGTACGCCTCATTGTCGCAGTTGGGCGGAAGCGCTGATGAGTTTTTGCGGTACCTGAGCTGGCCCTTAATGAGGACTTCCCTCAGCGGCTCCCTGTTCCTGTGGTTCCATTCCGTAAGAAGCTCCTCCATCCTGTCATGGCCATACCCTGTCTGGGAAAGAAAATTAATGAGTATGAACAGCGCCCTTTTTTTTCCGTCTTCAAGTCCAGCAAGTATTCTTTTTATGCAAGGGGGGAAAAGCTGGGCGGGCACCTCGCCCTCTACTGATGCAAATTTTTTCTCAGTCTCGTTGCTTGCATTGGTCGCTGCCCTGTGGTCAAAGGCCATGAGTATCAGCCTTCCCGCCTCGCTTTGCGCTGCAGAACTGTTGTCCAGAAAAACAAAGGGCGATCTCCGGAGACTGTCAGGCTCGGCTGCGCTTTTGCGGAACTGCAGGATTTCGCCTGGGTCTAAGGGCAACGAAACAAGGCCTGACTTTTCGTGCAGGGAATAGGCCATCCTGTACATGTGCCTTGATGATATAAGCATTGTGTCAAGGTCTATGACCTTTGCGGGGTTAAACCTTTCCGCAGTCCTGGACTCGCCGCACGCGCACACCGGCGACAGGCTGACTTTATCCATTATCATACTGCATTTTGGGCATGAAATGCCGCTGCCCACAAACCCGCAGCGCGAGCACACTGATTCGGCCTGTGCGCCGGCGATGGTTCGCCTGGCTCCGCAGCCAGTGCATACTGTCTCAAACAAATCTGTCCTGCCGCTAATCCGGGAAAGATCTTCCACAGTGAAGGCGTATTTTTTTCCGAAAACAACCCTGCCCTCAGTAGTGACATGTTTCCTTGATATGTAGTCTATTAGGTAGGATGCAATCCTTTTCGGCCCATCAGGAAAGTGGGTTCTTGTCTCTTTGCCGTGGATTGTCGCAGGGAATGCCTCTTTTGGAACCCCTATGTGAAACCCCTTGTTTCCTGAAAACTTTGCAGATATGCTGCGGATTCCGTGCTCCTTAAGGGACATTATAATCAGCCATGAAATTATCTTGGAGAGCCGCCAGTCCGGGCAGTCCACATCGAGCACCAGGTCCCAGCCTGTCCTTATCCTGTCCAGCTCTTCCTTTTTCATGCTTGGCGCAAGCAGGCTCACGTTCTCCCAGTGTTCTTCACTGACATGAAAGCTGGTTGCGCCCTGCTTTGCGAACTCCAGAACATCGTTGGGATAGACAAGCGCATCTGGCCTCTTTCCAAAACCCCTCTCGCCGAACCTGACTGCAACCTCCCTTCCTGCAGCTGCCATAACCATCGCCTGCTGCACTTCCCTGCGCTTGTAGTGCCGAAGCGCCGTGCCTATATCCAGCATACGGGCAGGAAAGAGTGCTTATTATTTATGGTTTTTCAGTAAGCAAAAAATTTTTTTACACGTGCCGGTTACCAGGCATTATGCGCGTGGCAGTTGATATCATCATCAGGCACAAAGGCGGAATCGTGCTAATCAAGAGGAAGCATGAGCCAAGAGGCTGGGCCCTGCCAGGGGGCATGGTTGAGGAAAACGAGACACTTGAGCAGGCAGCTGTACGCGAGGCAAGGGAGGAGACAGGCCTTGACATAACCCTCGGCTGCCAGATGCATACCTATTCAGACCCGGACCGCGACCCGCGGTTCCATGCCTTCACGACTGTATTTGTTGCTGAGGGCAGGGGAGAGCTAGTAAAGGGTAATGAGGCAGAAGACATTGGAGTCTTTGACCTGGACAAGCTGCCTGAGCTGGTGTTTGACCACAGGAAGATTCTTATGGACTACCACAACGGCTACTATGAGTAAAATCAAGAATCCCATAGCAAGCTATGGGTATGTCACTTGTCAAGCCACTGGTAACTGATACTCACAGCGGGTCTCCTGGTCATGATTTCCGAGCCTGCGGCATGCCATGACAAATCAGTGTCTTCTCTAAGGGCCGGGCAGTCACCAGTGTGATGGAGCATTGCCCTGCCCGGTGGCCGCGTCAACAAGATACTTGTCGTTGTAGTGATACCAGGTCTCGACTGCAGGGAACTCGTTGTAGGCAAAATAGTCAAAAGCCACTCCATCGCTCCCGACGACCTTGCCTTTCTTCTCATCGTAATAGCTGCCTGAAGTCGCTTCCAGTGCCATCCACTCCCCGTCCTCATAAACTTCTGCCCATGCATGTCCGCCCTCGCTGCCGCCGAAATTGACCACACCCAGAGTTACACGGGCATTCTCAGCTGAGTACTCGCCTGAAGCGATGAGAAGGCTCACGAGCGTGTTCGCCTGCTCAGAGCAGTCGCTCACCATTTCGCCCGGAGCAGGATTGTTGGGGTAGTCCGGAGTCTCCTCTATGAATTCATCAGGCAGCAGCCATTTCTCAGGGGTCCTGTGCAGGTAGGTGTCCGAGACCCATATCCAGCCCACTGCGTCTGAGTAAATATCAGCCGCATCGCCGTCCGCATGCTGACTGACAGCATCAGGCGTAACAAAGTCCTGGTATTCCTTGTTCATTTCATCAAGATACTCCCTGAGCGTGTCCTTATCCAGAATATCTGAAAGCGTGCGGTTTATGCCAAGCTCGCTGAGCTTCTCCTGCATCTGCTCCCTGAGTTTGTTCCTGTTCTTCTGCATCTCCTGCTTGGCCTTGGCTTTGGTAAGCACAGTCACGCAGGGGTCACCTTCCAGAACTGAAAGGTCCTCCATTGTCCTCACAACAATCGTATAGTCCTCATGCTCCACATAAGCGATTGGATCATCGCCAGCGTACTCCCGCGCATCGCAGTCGCCGGATATCTGCATGGCAACAGTGCTGTTTCTTGCGTCCTGTACGTTCTTCTTGACAACATCGCCGCACTCTTCTGCAAGCTCCTCAATAGACTTGACTATTTCCTCAACATCAGCAAGCATCTTTGCCAGGTATGCCTTGCCGGCTTCTGGGCTTGACTCATAGAGCGCAAGGGCCTTCTCGAGCTCTGCCAGTGTGAAAGGCTTGACCACATAGTCCGCGGCGCCCGAGCGAATCGCCCGCTGGGCGCTCGGAAGATCAGCGAACGCGGTCATGATGACGGCCGGGCGGACTATGTGGTCAAG
>CAZFZC010000006.1:0-15605 GCA_964523155.1 uncultured Methanosarcinales archaeon | reverse complement strand
TTCTGGCAGCAGGCGCAAAGTTTGTGGATTTGCCTGTTGTGGCTGACGGGCTGACAATAACTGCAAACGGGCCGCAGGCTGCAGGGGAGTTTGCCAGAGAGATTCTCAGGGTTGCCGAGTGCGAGGACTGCTGGATCAAATAGGCAGGCGCAAGGACGCAAGCAGCCCTTCAAGGGAACCTGCGTTCCAGATTTCGCAGCGGTCGTGAAATTTCAGGACATGGTAATTTTCCCCGGCCACAAGCCTGTAAAGCCTGGGAAGCCTGACTCTAGTGCTGTCCATCCTGAAATACCTGCCCATGCCGCTGTACGGAATATCCCTGCCATCATGCGCTGCAACTATGTAGAACCTGCTGCCAGCAACTGCAATGTCACAGAGCAGGGTCTCTGTGTCGGACCTGCAGAGGTGCTGCCTGACAGATGCGCATATCGGGTCTGGCATAGGCTGCATGGGACCCGGGGCCTGCTAATATGCTTTTCTGTCCGGGTTGATGATTACTGACATTTTTGTGTACCTGCCTGGTTTTGTAGCAACAGGAAGCACCCTGCCGTTGTATTTTTCCGCAATCTTTCGCACATAGACGAGCCCCAGGCCATGGCTGTCCTTGGTTGACACCATGTCCTCGTACAGGCGCCTGAGAACCTCTCCTTTTACACCTGTGCCGTTGTCCATGACATGCAGGTAGATGCCTCCTTCTGCCTTTCTGAGCGCCACATGTATCCTTGGGCTCTCCCTACCGAGTGTGGCATGCACAGCATTGTTCCACAGGTTCAGAAACAAAAAAGTAACGTCAAGCGGATCGACATATGCCTCCACAGGGCCAAGTGCCGCGCGAACCGAGTACTTCTGCCTGTTCTGCCTGTAGTCAAGATTGTAGAGATGCGCTGAGTCAATGAGGTTCCTGATGTGCATATCCAGCCTGATTTCCTGCCTTTGTGTGGAGCTGGAGCTTCGCTTCAGCATGCTCTCAATAATCCCTGTGCCTTCTTCATGCGAGGCAATCGCATCCTCCACAAGGCTCTCAAGCTCGCGGGGTCTTCTGTTTTGCTCGAGTGATTTTTTGAGAAGCGAAAGCGACCCGCCTGTTGCAGAGGCCCGGTTGGCCAGGTCGTGAAACGCAGCCCTTGACATTGTACCGGCAGACTCAGCCTGAAGAAGCCTTTCAGTAAGCCTGGCAAGGTTTCTCTCATCAGCCTGCGCCTCAGCTGCAATTTTCTCGCGTTCGTACTGCCTTGCCAGCATTTCGTACTTTTTCGCTTCCTGCTCAAGAATTTCGTGCGTTCTCTGCCACCTCCCAAAAAGGTACTTCCACGGATTTTTCAGCCTCTCCAGAAGTTTCGGCCTGGGATATTTTACATCAATCAGCATGAAATCTGCATTGTACACTGTCTCTGGAACGAGGTACGGCTGCCCTTTCTTGACCAGCGGGTCAATCACCTTTGCCAGGGTGCCGCGGGCGTTTTCTGTGAACCCAGGAACAAACCCCCTGCCAAGCTCCAAGGTCCCCTTCTGGGCAATGTGCCTGCCGTCTGCATAAATCCCCGGGCCGCTTTCATCGTAGCGCATGGCGTAGCTTTTCTCAATAATGTTTTGGAGCACTGCCTGGTCAGCCAGAATGTTTACCTGTGCCTGCGTGTTGGTCTGGATGAGCGGAATCCTCTGAAGAATGCCTGCATAGTAGTTGCCCTGGTTGCCTATTGATATCCTGACAAAATCAGGGTCAATCCTTACTGCGTACAGAGTCCTGCTTTGGTTCGTGTCCTGTGAGTGCGCAAGCACTGCCATTTCAGAGTACTTGTTAAATGCCCTGTGCTGGGAAGGAACAAACAGCCTGTAGAGAAAGCCAAGCGGAAGCGCTGCTGCGGCAAGCCTGTATTTTCCTGCTGCAGGATGGCTGTAAATGCTGCCGGTGACATTTCTCCACTCCGAAATCGGCATGCGAGTGTGGCTTTGTATGTTTTCCATAATCCGGTAAAGCTCACCCACAGACCACCACCTGTCTGGGGAGAGCTGGAACTCGAGATTGTGGTCCAGGCCGCAGAAGAGCACGCTTCTAGGGATTTCAAGGTCGCGCAGGCTGTACCTTACCATAAGCGCGATGTTAAGGCCGCGAGTCAGGGGCAGATCAAGCTTCTCGTGCAGGGGCATGTTCCATATGTGCCTGGGCCTGAAGGGGATGCTAGGGAACAGCTGCGAGTGCAGCAGCCCCGCTGCCTCATGCTCCACTTGGAAACACCCCCAATGCCTCTGACAGCAGCGCCCTGTTCCTGCGCGCCATTTGCTTAAGGGCAGTGTTTGCCTTCCTCATGCTTTCTGAAACTGCCCTCTGGTTTTTCAGAGTGTGGTCAATCTTTTTGCACAGCCTGCCTGAAAATCCGGCACTGTTTATGTCAATGCACATTGACCTCATTTTTGCGTCGTGCGCAAACGAAAGGAAGCGCTCATCAACTGATGCAGCAATGCAGGGCACTGCAAAATTGCTTGCAAGGATTATTGCGTGCAGCCTGCTTGATACAAGGACATCAAGAGTGCCCAAAAGACGGTTAATGTCTGCCAGGGGCGCGCTGCTGTATGAGACTATCCCTTTTTTTGCCACCATAACCCTGCTCATTATTTCCTCATTTATCTTTCTGTCGAATTTCTCGTCCATTGCAATGAATACGGTCTCAAAAGCAGAGCAGTTCCTGCTGACTGCATCTGCAACCTCCCTGACAAATTCCCTGCAGCGGACAAGGCCGTTGCCCGGGTAGGTGTAATAGTACGGGTAGCTGTAGAGCATCTCCCTTTTTCCCCATGGCCGGATTTTGACGGGAAGAGCAAAATGGTTTATGAATGCAAACCCTATCCTTATCCTTTTTTTGGCGCCGAGGATATCCCTTTTTCCTGCGCCCCTGTACAGAAACACAGGGTCAGCGCCAAGGCTTGCCCTGGCTCCGGTCTCAATAAGCCTTCGCAGGGAGTCCCTGCTGCGTGCAACAACAAGGTCAGTTGGGCCAAGGGCCAGGCGCAAAAACTGCCTTTCCATGCGGCCCAGCGGGTCACAGTCCACAGCATACACAGCTGTGAGTTTGCCTAGAAGGTTCGCAAAAATCAGGCAGGGAATGAAAAAGAGGAGGAAGGCCTCGCCAACAAAGCTGTTGAAGGGAACGCCCTCGCCTATCAGGACTGAATCAGCCTGTGCAATGTGCCAGAAGACACGGGGAAGCAGGCCAAAGGATGTACTGTGCACGCACACATAGCGGACATTGGGCACTTTCTCCTGCCTATAGTCCAGAACTGAAACAACAGTAATCTGCGCATCGGGCCGCACGCTTTGTATGTCCCGGATTATCTGCACAAGCCTTATTTCTGAGCCGATGTTGCTCATACCGTAAAACCCCAGTATCAGAACATTTGGCCCGGCCATTTTTCGTAAGGGTTGCTGCAGAGCCTAAAGCATATAATTTTTTGCCTTCATTTGCCCGGGGCAAACCGCAAGGTTTAAAAAGCACCCGACACAACACCTGCCCAATGGCGCTCAAGAAATGCGATTTCTGCCCTAACAGGGTGCCTGCCGGGGGGCAGTGCAACAGGTGCGGGTTTGTCGACGGACTTCGCAGGCAGCCGACTGATGCCGAGTATAAAAAGGCCCGTGAGATAAACGAGCGGCACAAGTACAGGCAGTTTGAGAACATTGACATGCTTCTTCTGGAGTGACTGTCAGAGGAAATAGAGGATTGGCGCCACAAGAATCCCCGGCACCCTGTCAACGAGGTAAAGTGAGGCACTCCTTGGGTGCACACCAATTGTACCTTTTGTGTAGAGCCTGTAGAGCTGCCATGAGTCTGCCTGAAGGATTTTTGGAAGAGTGCTGTTCATGTCAGCCCTGCATACAATCAGGTACGATGCATTGCCCTGAAGCTTGCCATAACTTCCTGACTCAAACAGGGATGTTAGCCCCTGCACGGGCATTGCCTGCGGTGTTCTGTTTATTACGCTGACTGCCGCAGTGAGGCTTTCATCATGAAACATGACAATCACATGGCCCTCGCCAATTTCACGCTCAAGCCTGCCGAAGTCGTGATTTGCCAGCGCTGCTGTGACGCAAGCAATAAAAAGGAGAACAATAAGGCCTATTATTGCAACCTTAATCAGGCTCTTTATCACCTTGTAGACAATCACAAGTGCCGCGAAAAGTATGACTATGAAGACTATTGTCTCAAGCATTGCCAGCTTTGAGGGGCGCGGATATAAAAATCTTTTTATTGGAGTTGTTGTTCTGGGGGTTTTGCACGGCAGTGGTCCAACGGCTAAGACTCGACCCTCCCAACCTTTTGCGTTCGCCTGCGGCGAAAAAGGCCTGGTCAGATTCCATGTGGTTCAAGCTGCGCCTGAAACACCCAAGACGAACAATATGCATAAGAGGAGTGAGGTCGATATCCGGGTTCGAATCCCGGCTGCCGTATTTTTTGCCATCATCTGCCTAAGAATAACTTGGAAAACTTAAACCCCTTTTGAAAGATTAATTTTATATACTAGTATAACAATAAGCACCCTGTATGTACAGGACTTCAAATGAACAGAAAAGGCTGCTTTTGGAGAAGCTTGCAATATTGTTTTTCATGCTTCTGCTCCTGCTTGCGGCAGGAACATTTGTGTACCATTTCACAGAGGGCTGGAGCTATCTGGACAGCCTCTACTTTTCTGTGATATCCCTGACAAGCAGGGGGTTTAGCGAACTCCACCCGACAGGCTGGGCCTCTGTGCTCTTCAGCGTGTTTTACCTCATAATAGGGGTGTCCATACTTATTTATGCACTCTCCTCGCTTGTTGCGTACTACACCTCTTTTTACCAGGAGCGCGTACACACCCTTGTGCGAACAATCAAGAAAAAGCCCAGGGACAGGTGGGTAATCCTTTCGCCAAGGAAAGCCTAGCGCTTCTGCAGAATCTGCCTTTTCATGTCTTCAAACTGGCTTTTTAGGTGGGCAAATATTTCCCTGTACAGAGCCAGGTCGTGCTCAAGCTTTTTCTCCTTCTCCCGCAGGCGCTTAACCTCTGACTCGAGCTGCCTTAGCTTTTCAGCGGAAACCATGCTTGTACCCCCGCACAGAAAGCCACCTGTTTGACTCGGTTATGAACTCGCCTACGGCCCTTGTAAGGGCCACTGCATCCCTCTCCAGGGCATCATAGCCTGCCCATAGCTGCGCAACCTGCCTCTCCAGGCCGGAGTGCTGTCTTCGAGCCAGATAATATGCAGCGCCTCCCAGAAGAACAGCGCCAAAGAGCGCCAGCGGCACTGCCGGGCTCAGGGACCTGCCAACGCGCACTGTGTAATCGTACCTCTGCTCATCCTCAAGCCTTGCGCCTGTCCTGAGGTAAAGACGCATTGTGTAGGACCCGGGGGAAAGCCTCCAGGTTGGGAGCTCAAGCCTTACCAGACCCTCTTCACGCAGCTCGCCCTCAAAGCTCTGGTTGAACCGGCCGGCAATGCTGCACTCTGCCTGGTAAAAAGAGAGCTGCCCGTCCTTGCCTGCCAACAGCTCAAGCGTGTAGTTCTCGCCCTGGGCAACATCAAGTTGCCTGGGCGCATGGTCCTCCTGCTCAAGCACGTGCAGGTTTCCCTCATGGTAGCCGGTCTCAAGGCCGTTGTAGCTTATCTTTGTCCTGTACATATACTGACCCGGCAGGTACGCAGACATGTCGTAAAGGAACGAAAGGTTGTAATCCTGCCCAGGCATGATGAGAACACGGCTCTCTTCGCCTGCAGTGTCAAGCAGCCTGCCGTTCTCTAGTATTTCAACAACAGGGGTTGCGCGCACAATCACATTGCCCCTGTTATTCATGAAATAGCCCAGGTGCAAAAGCCCGCCCCTATAGTCTGCCCTGACATTGTCCAGGGAAAAATTCATGACAGGCGTTCCCGGCACTGTGAACACCAGCCTGAACCTGCCCAGGGTTGTTCTTCCAGAGACAAACAAAAGCTCAAGCTCGTGCTTTTCAGGGCTGAGGCCATCGCCCGAAAACAGCGTAAGCCTTATGTTCCTGTTTTCATTTGGCCCGATGGAAAACTGCCCGGGCTCAACACGGACATACTGCCCCAGGTAGCTGCTCTCAGAGGACAAAACCGCGGAAACATCATAGACAGAGCTGTCCTGGTTAATGAGAGTGAGTATTACCGGGTAGCTGCCGGGCAACGCCTGCCTGATTTCGTATTTCTGCGGGTTTACTGTCAGCGCAAGGGACAGGGCTGGGGCTAGCAAAACCAACAGACATACCCCTGCAAATCTGGACTGCATTCTACCCGGATTTTTAATTTAGAAACAGCCTATATAAACTTTTGGCACCACTTTCGAATCGTTGTTTGCGTCGCTTTCATTCTGCGCAAAAAAAGATATAAATCATGCCTGTTTAGGTTTTGCGCAAAAGTGGAATACTACCAGCTGAGCGCAAAAGAGGTTCTGAGAAGCCTTGGCACAGGCAGACACGGGCTGAGCCACAGCCAGGTAGCTGCCAGGCAGAGAGAGTACGGAAAAAACTCAATCAGGCTGCACAGCCAGCCGTCCTTTCCCGGCCTTTTTGCAAAACAGTTTGGCAACTACCTTGTCTGGCTCCTTATTGTGGTTGCGACAATTGCATTCCTGACAGGTATATACCTGGGGAAAAAAGAGCAGCTCATTGACGGGATTATAATATATGTCATTGTTGTCCTGAATTCAGTTATCGGCGCATACCAGGACTACCGCGCCGAGAAAGCCGCGCACCTGCTCAAGAGCATGCTCAAGAACGAGGCGCTTGTAAACAGAAGCGGGACAAGGAAACGGATTGACCATTGCGAGCTTGTCCCCGGAGACATTATATTTTTGCGCGAGGGCGACAAGGTGCCTGCGGACGCAAGGGTAATTGAATGCGACGAGCTAAACCTGGACGAATCAATGCTCACCGGCGAAAGCCTGCATGTGAAAAAGAGCTCCAAGGCAATAAAAAAATCATCCTCGCTTCTTGACAGGAAAAACTGCGTTTTCATGAACACTTTTGTGACGAGGGGCTCTGCAGTGTGCGTCGTGACAGCAACAGGCAGGTCAACCGAGGTAGGCAGGATAGCAGAGTCGCTTGAGATTTCGCATGAGTCGCAGTTTCTGGCAGAGATTGACGATGCCAGCAGAAAAATCAGCTATGTTGCAATCCTTCTCATCATTTCTGCGCTTTCAATATACTATGTGCACAATCAAAGCTGGATAGCCATGTTCATGCTTGGGTCTGCGCTGGTTGTGGGCTCAATACCTGAAGGTCTGCCTGCAATTGTCACATTTGCGCTGTCGATAGGCAGCTCAAAGCTGGCGAAAAAAAACGTCCTTGTCAAGCGCAAGACGCTCCTTGAGACTCTGGGCGGAGTGGATGTTATCTGCACAGACAAGACAGGAACGCTAACAGAGAACAAGATGGTTGTCAGCCGGGTGTATGCGCAGGGAAAGGTTATGCGCGACCTCAGGCGCACAGACAGTGTCGTGTTTGAGGCGTTCAGGAACTGCGCCATCCTGTGCAACGAGGCAAAGGACACTGACAGGGGCTTTGTGGGCGAGGCTGAGGACATTGCGCTTGTGGACTTTTTCAACAAACAGGGCGTTGACATCATCCGCGTCAGGGAAAAATACCCCTACAGGGGTTTTGTGCCCTTCTCTTCAGACAAGAAATATGCCACGAGCAAAAACCTTGTGTCTGGCAGGGTCGTAAGCTATTGCAAAGGCGCACCGGAAGTGGTGCTTGCCGGCTGCAGGCGAATTCTCGTGCAGGGCAGACCCACTGCACTGACAGAGAGGCACAGGCAGGAAATACACAGGTCGCTCCACAAATTTTCCGAAGAGGCCCTAAGAAACATTGCATTCTCCTGCAACGACATCTTCATAGGGATTGCAGCCATGCACGACCCACCCAGGAAGGGTATCCGGGAAGTTGTCAGGACAATACGCAGGGCAAACATCGAGCTCAAGATGATAACCGGCGACAATGTGCACACTGCAAAAGCCATTGCCAGGGAGTGCGGGTTTAAGAGGATAAAGGCAACCTCGTGGGATGAGATAAGGGACCTAAGCGAGTATGAGCTGAAAAAGACGGTTCTGGAATACAATGTGTTTGCACGTATGTCGCCCGAATACAAGCTAAAAATCGTCACTGCACTGCAGGATGCCGGCAAGCGTGTTGCCATAACAGGCGACGGGGTAAACGATGTGCCGGCCCTAAAGAAGGCTGATGTGGGAATTGCCATGGGCAAACGCGGGTCTGACATTGCCAAGGAGGCAGGGGACCTCATAATACTGGACGACAACCTTGAGTCTGTTGTGGCGGGAATCAAGGAAGGCCGAACGATATTCTCAAACATGCGCAAGGTGATAAACTACCTGCTGACAGCAAACCTGGCAGAGATCCTCATGGTGTTCTGCGTTGCAATGTTCGGGCTTGTCCCTTTTCTGCCTATCCAGCTTCTCTGGGTTAACTTTGTGACTGACATTGTGCCTGCCATGTCACTGTCAACTGACCCGTCGCATGAGGGAATAATGAGGAAAAGGCCGACAGGAAAGAACGAAAAGATTCTGAACAGGAGAATCATATGGCTTACTGTCGGCATAAGCATAAAGAAGGTCCTTATAATGCTTGCAATTTTCTTTGGGGCATTCTTCATTACAGGAAACGTCGCCCTTGCGCAGACCATGACATTCACCTGGCTTGTCATCTCGCACTTCATCAGGATTGTTGCCATACGGCTCGACGAGCGCGTCAACATTTTCATAAACAGGTACCTGAACTGGTCTATGGCAGTCCCCCTGCTCGTCCAGATTCTTATCCTTTACAGCCCGCTGTCATTTTTCTTCCACACTGTGCGCCTGTCTGCCGTACACTGGGCGGCGTTAGCCGCAATGGTTGCTGCCGGGATCTGGCTTGCAAAGGTTGTGACTGATACAGTGGACAGGCACCTGCCGGCCCAAGACACTGACTACTGAGCGCACAGCCCTGCTCTGGCACGCGCCGCCTTGCCGTGCCCAAAGCGCCCTGCCTTGACTTAATTCCATGCGTTTCATGCCCCTGCAGCTGCACTGACACTGCCGGTTTACACTCTAGGCCCATGGCAAGCTTTATATCACCTGAAAATCCCCTCTGCAGGGAATGGACACAGGTAAGCTTGTCAGGGCACTCGCGCAGGAGTACAGCGGCAGGACAATGCTTGCATCATTCACAGACAAAAGCCCCTTCCAGGTGCTTATAGCGACTGTGCTTTCCGCCAGAACCAAAGACACGACAACTGCAGATGTTGTCAGGAGGCTGTTTGGAAAATACCCTGACGCGCCATCGCTTGGCGCGGCACTGCTTAGGGACATTGAGGGAATTATTCACAGGACCGGGTTTTATCATGTCAAGGCAAAACGGATAATTGAGATTGCAAGAATTGTCTCACAAAATGGAATGCCAAAGACAATGGCAGGCCTCTGCGCGCTTCCCGGCGTCGGCAGGAAAACCGCTGCGTGCGTTATGGTTTACGCCTACAGGAAGCCGGCAATACCTGTTGACACGCACGTGCACAGGATTTCGAACAGGCTGGGACTTGTCAGGACAAAATCGCCTGCTGAAACTGAAAAGGCCCTTGGCGCCGTGGTTCCAAGAAGGCTTTGGAAAGACATCAACGAGGTATTTGTGCTTCACGGCCAGAACACCTGCACACCCCAGTCACCCAGATGCAGCACATGCATTATCAGGGCAAGCTGCCCCAGAACCGGCGTGGGCAGGAGCAGGTAGCCATTGGACATGACCGGGCAAGATTTATATACGCATTTTACAGCCCCAGGGGTTATGCCAAACCATGCCCTGGAGCTTGCGCTTGACACAGTTAGCATTGGCAAGCAGGCTCTTGTCTTTGTCAACACCAAGGCAGGGGCTGAGAAGCTTGCCGAGGACATCGCAGGCAAAATCAGGTCTGCTGACCAGGGGCTGCTCCAGCTGTCCAGCCTTGCCCGAAAGAGCCTTGCAAGGCCCACGCGGCAGTGTGAGAGGCTTGCGCTCTGCCTGAAAAAGGGGATTGCATTCCACCACGCGGGGCTGACGCAGGAGCAGCGCGCTTTGGTTGAGGACGGGTTTCGCGCTGCCCAGATAAGGATAATCTGCTGCACGCCAAGCCTGGCAATGGGCGTCGACCTGCCGGCGTTTCGCTCAATAATTCGGGACGTGAAAAGGTACGGCAGGGGAGGCCTGGAGTTTATTCCCGTGCTTGAGTACATGCAGATGGCAGGCCGCGCCGGGCGCCCGAAATTTGACACTCACGGCGAGGCTGTGCTTGTCAGCGGCACTGTCCACGGGGATGAGCTTACAGAGCGCTACATCAATGGCAGGCCAGAGGATATCTACAGCAAGCTTGCAGTCGAGCCTGTGCTCAGGACGTACACTCTGTCGCTTATCGCGTCAGGGTTTGTGCGTACAAGAAGCGAAATACTGGATTTTTTCAGGTCAACCTTCTGGGCGCACCAGTACCACGACATGGATGCGCTCATGGCAAAGATTGGGCGGATGCTGTCGCTTCTTGTGGAATACAATTTCATTGTCAGCAGCGAGCAGGAATTCAGCGGCGCAGACGAACTTGGGAGCGTTCGCTACAGGGCGACCATGCTTGGCAGAAGGGTTGCACAGCTTTATCTTGACCCCCTGAGCGCGCACGGTTTTTTGCACGCCATGCTCCACGCAGAAAAGGTCAGGACAACCCCGTTTTCCTACATGCAGCTCATCAGCAGCACCCTTGAGATGCGGCCGCTGCTTCGCGTCAGGCAGAAGGAGTATGACTCAGTCATTCAGACGCTTGCCCAAAACGAGGACAGCCTGATAACAGCCGAGCCTTCTGCGTTTGAGCCTGGCTATGATGAGTTCCTTGATTCTGTCAAGACTGCCATGTTCTTCCTTGACTGGGCTGATGAGGAGGATGAGGAGAGCCTTCTCGCTGGGTACAATATCAGGCCGGGCGAAATCAGGGCAAAGCTTGACGTTGCCGACTGGCTGGCGTATTCTCTGGGTGAGATTGCCAGGCTTTCAGGCTACCGCAGGCAGGAGGCAGAAATTGCAAAGCTCAGGCTGAGGCTGCGATACGGAGTAAGGGAAGAACTGCTGGGCCTTGTCAGGCTGAGGCAGATAGGCAGGGTCAGGGCGCGCTCTCTCTTTACCAACAGGATAAGAAGCCTCTCTGATGTGAGGCGCGCCTCGCCTGCAACGCTGGCGCAGATACTTGGCAGGAAGGTTGCTGACAATGTCAGGGAACAGCTTGGCATAACGCAAAAAAAGCATAAGAAAGGGGCGCGCAGGGGCCAGAAAGGTCTCATATAGCAACACTTAAATACCCTGGCATTTTTTGTTTTTTTGGGGCGAAACTGAACATGGCCGAAGATTCAGGATACTTTTTCAGTTGGGCAAAGGGCCGCAGAACCATTGAGCAGAAAAGCCTGCTGGATCTTGGTTCCCTCAAAGAGTCAGTTGACCACCTGGTCGCAGGCATTGAAGGTTTTGGAAGCAGGGTTGAAAAGGACCGGGAAATTGACCCTCTGGCAAGATACATTATTGACGAGATGAACAGGTTCTATCTGGCAGGCGGCCTGGTTTTGCCTGCCCAGCAGGTCAGTCCTGAGCTGTTTTCTTCAAGACCTGACTGGGAATCTGAGGTCTGGAAAGTGGTTTCCGGGGCATTTTCCCGGGGCCGCTGCATTGACCAGGCGTCATACCAGAGGCTGCGCTCCTGCTACAATGGAACGGATAATTACGGATGACGGCTCTGTTACCTTCTATAACAGGGATGCTGATGACATATACCATTCCAGAACAGGTGCAGTGGAGGAAGCAGTCAGAAAGTTCGCAGAGCCAAGCGGAGCGCGGCAGCTGGCCAGGCAGGGCAGCGTGGAGATCCTGGACATCTGCTTCGGGCTGGGCTACAACACTGCAGCAGCGCTTGATGCCATATTGCAGGAAAACCCCTGCTGTGACTACAGGATAATCGGCCTTGAAGCTGACAGAAGGATACTGCAGATGACAGGCAGTGTTGCCCCAAAATTTGCCCATTATGCCCTGGTCAGGCAGGCTGTGGCTGGCAAAAACCCAAGGATAAGGATAATTGTGGGAGACGCGCGCCAGTCAATTCTGGCTGTGCCAGGCATGTTTGACATTGTGTTTCTGGATCCCTTTTCCCCTGCAAAATCCCCTGGGTTGTGGCAGGCGGATTTCCTCGCCAAAGTCAGGGGGAAAATGAAAAAAGGTGCAGTGCTTGCAACCTACAGCTGCGCAAGAACCGTCCGCGACAACCTTAAGAAGGCAGGATTTTATGTCAGCGACGGGCCAGCTGTTGGAAGGCGCTCTCCCTCAACTCTAGCAACGAATCCCTGACAGCCTCGGCGTGGCCCGCCGAGTCGCCGGCTGAAGGCAGGCCAATCACCTTTATTCGCTTGTTCTCCCGGCGCGCAAGCTCAAAAAGCTCGCCGGCATGAAGCCTGGGCCACGAGCTGTCGCTTATGTGGCGAAAGTCATCATATACCCTGACCCTGCCAAGCCCCTCAATCGACTCCATAACAGTGAGGCTGCCTTCGTGCATCAGGGCAGCCGGGTCATCAGCATTAATAAATTCAAACTCCCTCTCAGCTGAGAGTATCCTGGCTACATCCAGCACACTGCCCCTGCCCATGACATGAATCTTCACCAGCATCAATATGCAACCGATATATTTATATATATGTTATTACTTGTTAGTTACAAAATGGCAAAGATTGCTATTATGCTGGTGCTTGCGGCCCTCCTTACGGGCTGCAGTGCAGATTCAATGCAGTATGTCATGCCTGACAGCTACGAGCCGCAGGTGCATGAAATCGTGTCGCCTGACGGATATCCAATGGAGACATACGTGATTAGCCCGCCGGCCTATGATACCCAGAAAGCATGGGAAGAGTGGCGCGCCAGAAAGGAGGGCCTGGACAGGTATGAGACTGCAAGGAAAGTCTGGGAATCTGAAAACAGTGCCACGTTTTCTGAAGAGGAAGAGAGGCGCATTGAAGAGTACTGCAAAAATTACGGCTACGCCCGCTGCAGGGAAATAGACAGGACATGTGCAAAAGAGGGCTGCTACAGTGTCACAGTTGCCTGCGATGACGATGAATATGATGAGGGCATAGACAGGCCGCAGGAATGCAGGCGCTTTCTGGTTGCTGTTTCAGATGAAATTGACCCCGGCTTAACCAGGGAGGAGGAGGAGGAAAATGAGTGAATACCAAAGCCTTACCAAAATTCTGGCTGCAGTCAAAAAAAACCATGGATTGCATAAGGACTACAGGCTTAATGCCATCAGTTTCAGGTCTAATGACACCCTGATAGAGAAGCCCTATTTCATCCGGAGTGGCGATGAGGAAACTCTGAAAGAGGCCTGCAGGAAGCCCAGCGGATGCTTTGACAAGGAGGCGTTTGTATACCTGGTAATGTATTCTGCATCGCACTTCTGCGAGAAAATGCCTGTGGAAAAAGCCGCCGTTGTGCACGGCACGTTTGTGATGGCAGCAGATGACCTGGCAGCCCTTGTGCAGGGCAGGAAGGGTGCGCTTAGAAAAGCCTCCAAGAGGTTTGCCCAGCTCGGGGAGACGTACAAAGAGGCCAAAGACCTGTTCCTCAGATACCTCGGCGAGATTGCCGCGCTCTTTCCCTGCCAAAGCCACGACAGGGTTACGTTCGAAAACACTTCGCATGACGTAAGAAACACCCTTACACCCATTATCAGTGCGTTTCAGTCCGCAGAAAAGAAGGCTGGCCTTAGCCCTTCTGAACCTTCGCAACAAAAAAGCCCTCAGTATCATTGTCCTGCGGCCATATCCTCAGGGCGTGCCTGACAGAAGGATGGTGCGTTCTGCCGAGAAACTCAGCCACTGGAGGGCTCCTCTTAAGCCCGGCAACCCTGACAGGAACAGCAGTTGCGCTCCTGTGCTTTTCCAGGAGGCTGCTCAGAACGCCCTCGTTTTCCTCAGGCTCAAGTGTGCAGGTTGAATAGACCAAGACTCCCCCTGGGCGAAGGAGGCGAAAGGCTGTTTCAATCAGCTGCTTCTGGACTGCTGCAAGCCTCCTTACCATGTTCGGGTTCCAGATGCGCAGGGTTTTAAAGCTTTTCCGTATGGCGCCTGTGCCTGAGCATGGCGCATCAAGCAGGATTCTATCAAATGAAACGCCCCGGAAATGCCTGCCCTCCTGCATTGTGATTATGCAGTTTGAAACGCCCATCCTCTGCACATTTAAGCCCAGAGCCTTTATCCTGTCAAGCCTGTAGTCATTTGCCACGAGTGCGCCTGTGTTTTTCATGTACTGGGCTATCTGGGTGGTTTTTGCGCCGGGGCTTGCGCACATGTCCAGGATATTCTCGCCCGGCTGCGGGTCAAGGACCACTGGAGGTATCATGGATGCCGCCTCCTGGATGAAAAAATAGCCAAGGGAGTGCTCAGGCAGGTTGCCGATATCGCGCCTGTACTCATCACCCTGCCCGAGGTGCTCAATAAAAAAGCCCTCCCTGCACCAGGGAATCTGCTCGAGCCGAAAGCCTGCCCCAAGCCTCTGCCTGAGCTGTTCCAGGCCAATCTTAAGGGTGTTTACCCTGATGCTGCGCCGCAGGTAGCGAAGGGAATACTGCATGAACACATCATAGTCTGTAAGCTCGCTGTATCTTGCAGCGAACCGCTCCTTCACCTGGACCTGGCCTTGCATTTCCTGCGTGTGAAACAGCCTGGTTTATAAATAAACTGGTTTTCCCGCTTCCCTATGCACGATGATCTGGCAAGAAAAGTCCTGGGTGCGCTCAACAGCGAATACAAATGCCTTGTCAGCGGCTTTTGCCTCGCGCAGGGCTACCAGTCGTCCTGGTCTGTCATGCAGGCAGCAGGCAGGCTCACGCTGGGAGAATCATCAAGGGATCACAAGTTCTATGCAGGCATAATGTCCAGGGGCTCGCTTGCAGGCTTCATTTCCCAGGATGCTTCCGGTGGGTACTGCCTTAACAGCCGGGCATACCTTGCCGGGCTGCCTGAGATTGCGCGATTCATGATGTATTCCACATACAAGTTCCACATGCCCCTTCGGTCGTGGCTCGGCCAGGAGCAGCACGACAGCCCGTACAATTCTGCAAGGGTTCTTGAAGAGCTGCACAGGGGCGGCAGGCTTCGAAAAACCGACCTAGAAAGCCTTGTTGGCATGTGCGGCGGCTCAATGCACCAGAAGCTTAACAAGCTTGCAGAATCCTGCCTGATTGAGTACAATGCAATACCTGCAAGAACAGGCAGGCTGGTTGTCTATGTGCCAAACGGCATGGAAGCAGGCATAAACAATTTCAAGCACAGCGCTTTTGCAGACAGGGTTCTTGGAATTTACAGGCAGCACCTCATGAACAGGCCGTTCACATCTGCCGATTTCCTGCACCACGGACTTAAGGGCAAGGGAAAGATAGAGCAGACCCTGCGCGCAATGGAAAGGAAAGGGCTCATCAGGAACACAACTCAGTGGGTTGGGGGGGTGAGGTATTCAGATGCTGCGCTTTCAGAACGCGGCAGGAGGCTTTGCAGCGACACAGTGTTTCCTGTGCTCTC
>CAZFZC010000005.1:7514-15729 GCA_964523155.1 uncultured Methanosarcinales archaeon | reverse complement strand
TTTATAAGCTTAATTCATAATAGATTTATAGAATCAGGTCTTGCCCTGTATCCCTGGGCCTTGTCATTTCTCTTGCAGCCTGTTGTTTCAGACGGGGAAGATGCAAGGCTCTTGCCCGGGAGCCCAAGAGAATATAGTTATAATATTATAATTTTTGTTATAATAAACAAAAAAAATATAAAGACCTGCGAAAAAACCATGCGGATGGCAAAAGGGTTTGTGGTCAGAGAGATAGAAGGCAGCCTTTATTTTGACAGCGCAAGCATAGTCAAAGAAGGCGATCTTGCCAAAATAGACAACCAGATAAGGCTGAGGATTCTCCGGCTGCTCTCTAAAGAGCCCATGTATCCTGCACAGGTTGCCAGAAGCCTGAAGATGCACGAGCAGAAAGTCTATTACCACATAAACAAACTTCTTGAAGCTGACGCAGTAACTGTTACTGAGAAAAAGGAGATAAGGGGGACAACAGCGAAGAAGCTCATACCGCGGGCAAAAAACTTCATATTCTCTCTGGGCTTTGAGAAGAGGCCGCTCAAGGACCTTCTTGGAGAGGCAAGGGACCAGTCGCTTGAAAGCTTCCTTTTTCCCTTCATAAGGAAAGACGTGCTCAACACAAGGATTGTCGTGGGCAGCCCTGACCCCCACGGCCCGTTTAAGGCAAGGGCAAGAGACGGCCACTATGCAATAGACCTTGCGCTTTTTCTCGGCAACCTCTGCAGCCTGCCCAAGGATTTCTCGACCCAGCTGGATGTTGACACGAACCTCAAATCCGAAAGCAACCTGATACTTGTCGGCGGGCCTGTCACAAACCTGGCTGTCTCAAGGCTAAACAAACATCTTCCGGCCAGGTTTCTTGAGGAGAAGGGCTGGGGTATCAGGGCAAGGGAGTTTTACACAGACGACAACATAGGCATGGTTGCAAGGATCGAGAACCCATTCAACAGCAGGTCAAAGGTGATTGTTGTTGCCGGAATCAGGTACAGCGGAACAAAGACAGCAGTCCTTGGCCTGACAAGGTTCTCAAGACTCGTCCTTTCACGCTGGGGAGGGCAGAAAAGCTTCTGCTGCCTCTTGCAGGGCTATGACCTTGACGGGGACGGCAAGGTCGACTCGGTCGAGCTGCTCGAGTAGATATTTTTTTGAGTTATTTATTTTCCATATAGAAAATAATTCAGGGAAAAAAAGAGCCAGAAAGGCACTTACTGACTCTTTTTCCAAAAACATAGAACCCGCTTTGGTCATAAAGGAACCAATACGAACAGCCAGCTCAAAGATTTATGGCCCCCTTGAAAAATATTTTTTGCGTTGTTACCTCCATATGGCCTGGTTATTGGTTCTTGCCTCATCCAGAACCTGTCCTCCCTTTTTTGCCCCTGGGAAAAAAAATTGTACAGTGCGGCTCCGTGTTGCGTAGAAAAGTAGGAAGACATCCGCAACCATTGCCGGCGATGACCATTCGTGCTTGACAGTATATACCTTTGACCCGGCCGCTGTTCCAACCGCAAGTGTGCCCCTGAAAAACCGCAGGTGCAAAACACGCCACAGGGGGGAATATTTCTGCGTCTTAGTGACATACTCCCTGACATAGACACAATCCCTTGGTATTTCATCAAAGCTGAGCCTGTCAGGACCCACACAATCAGACTTTATAGTCCAGGCCAGCACAGGAACACTGAGCAGCATCAGAATACTTTGCAATACCAGCCCTATAATAATTCTTTTCATCCCATCTCCTTTCACGGTAATCCCACTGTCAAAACGTCCATTTCTGCCTCCATTTAAACATAAAAAATGGAACTGGACGGGTACCTCCTTACGCACTTCACAACCCTGTTTCCGCAAATAAACCGTGTGGCCATTTCTCTCCTGAATAACTGACTGTGTATATGCACATCCCTGACATACCTCTATTGGTTGTGCTGGGCACTCTGTACTTTGCAGTTAATTTTGACTTCTTTTATGGTACACTCTCCTTTCATTCGGGCGGTGCAGTAAGCCCGTATTCGTGAATTGTTGTGCCTTTGCCTTTCTTGAGGCCTTCTACCTTTGCTTCCTGAACCATGGCATCCAGAGCCCTTGTCTCTGGCTCAGACAATGCCCGGTTGCACTTGAGCACTGCAAGCCTGCCATCGCCATATGCAAGGACAAGGTTGGCTGCGCCGACTGGGCGCATCCATTGTTTTGGAATTTTACTTTTCCAGCTGGACGGTATGGGTGTGTCAAGGTCAATTTTTGCCTCTTCGCAGGACAGCAACACGACTGTCAGCATTGCTCACCTCCCCATATAATAGTGCACATTTGTGTAGCTGATGTATCTTGCTATTGAGAGCACATCATCCGGCGGCATGATTATCTGCAGGATTTGGGTACCGCAGACAAAGGTGAGCTTGACCCAGGAGTTGTAAACCGAGAAAACCCCCGGGCCTGACAGCGGCCTGCCGATAATTCCCTGCTCGTGATTCACGATTATGTTATCCTTGCCTATCTGCAGCGAGTTCACGCGCATGTATGGTGTTTCGCTTTTTGCATCAATGTAGCGGACATAGACGCAGGCTGCGGGGTCTGTGCAGTGGAATGTTATCCCTGCGTATGCTCTACTGAACAAAACGCACGGCAGAACCAATGCCAGAGCAAGCCGCCTCAGTTTCATCCTCTTGAGCCTTTCAGATGGCAAGGCGTCTTTTCTCACAAGGCCGGCCTCCCTTGCCATCTGGTATTCCTCTGGATATTCATCTGCCAGGTGGCCGCAGTCCCGTGCTGTGGGCTCCTGCAGCAGAGTCTTAAGACACAGTTTCACGCGCCTTGCTAAACTATTCAGCATCAGTCACCTCCGATATCATTCGGCCTGCCAGCCTGGTAAGTCTGCAGTCCCTGTCCAATAGACCCCACTCCTTTGCCTGGTCGCATTCCTGCTTTATTTCCTGGCAGGCCTTTTTCCTCATCTGTTCATATTTTTCGCCGTCTGCATCCAGCCAGGACAGCTGAATCAGAAGACCCCTCACTTTCGTGGGCAAATCATCCCACTTCTTCATCGCGCCCTCCCTTCCAGAGAATTCTCAGTCCCTGAAAAGTATGTCCTTAACCTTGTCCTTGTTCAGCCTGACTTTTTCCCCCTGGCGCATTTGTATGGTTATTGTGCCGTTTTCCACAACGCCTGAAAGCCTGTCGCCAATGCGAAGCGTGATAATGTCTATGTTCTGTCCACCCCTTTGTAGGTGTGCGTGTTCACAAACCAAACCCCTTTGTCTGTTAAGTTGTTATCATCCAGATAGCCAAGCTCCCTGGCAAGGCGGGCAAGGCTGCTTCTCCCCCCAACATAAATTTCCCTTCGCATGGGCTCTGGAATTTTTGCGAGCTCAATCAGGAACAGCACGATGTCATTTGTCATCTTTTGGCCTCTCTGCCTGGTATTTTCGCGCAAGCAGCGCAGTTGCAACAGCTGCAACGGCAAGGACTGCGCTACCTATATACCGCCACGGCGCAGGGCCTGAGGCCATGATAAGGCCAGTGATGCACCCAAGGACCAGGATAAAAGCCCAGGTTTGCGTTTTTTCTGACATAAATTTTTCCTTTCTATGTATATTGGCACCTCTGCGGCCTCTTCATAGGCAAGATTCCAGCAGTCGCTTGCCCTTATCTGTCAGGGTGCAGTCAGAGACAAGCCCAATCTCCACAGCTGTTTTATAGGCCGGGCTATTTTTACATGCTGTGATTCTCTCTGGCTTATCAACTGGCTTAGAGTGCCTGAGCAAATTGCAGAGCAAGTCCATCATTTGACTGCTGTGGCAGTCCCCGGCACCTGCAACCGTGGTCTTCAAAATCCCTGAGATTTGTGTCTTTGATTTCCTGCGGGATTTAAGTATGGGAATGCTCATCAGCCCTCCTTTCCTCTGAAAATCGGGTTATGCCGCTGACATAGTCTGCTCCGGCACCTGTAATCTCGCCATCGGTGTCTAGGAGCCTGATTCGAATGGCTGCCTTGTGAGTTTCTGGCCTTTCGCTCCTAAGCTCAGCCCTCTTTTGGGCGCCTGCCTCCGAGTACTCCACCATGAAACCCGGCAAGTCAACTACAGTGCCTATCTCTGCGTTCCAAATGGTTCTTGCATGTTCCTCCTTCACAGTAGTTATGACCAGGAATATGTAGAAAAGGAAGAGACCCACATCCCTGAGAAACAGCATGCAGCTATGAAGGAGCATGTAAAGGACAGACCAGCTCTGCTCCCTGGCGAGAAAAACAGCCCAGGTTCCTGTGTGAGACACATTGGCCAGGACATTTTCGCCGCCTGCCAGCAGGACAGTGTACATGAGGTAGAGAACAAGTGGTGCCTTGAAGGCCTGCAGCCAAGAGAACAGGAGGCCGTGGAAAACATAGGAAAACACGTATAAAAAAAGCAATAAGATGATTGCAGGCATGAGCAGGGGCGGGTGGGGATTTGTTATGGTAAACACAAAAGCCCATAAAATTACAAGAAGCTCAAAAATAAGAAGAACATATGTTGCTTTTCGCATATTCACCTCCATAGTGAGAGAAAGAGCACTTCAAGGGCAAGGCACAGCAGAACCAGCGGAGGCAGCCAGAGGTTGGTGCTCAGATACCGGGCGAGAAATGCCTTGTCCTTGACGCTGTGCTCAACCACAGTTAAGCCATTTTCAGTTATTCTGCCGGCCTCGTCCACCAGGGAGTGTGCAAGGGCCAGTTTGTAGCGCCTGGGATGATGCTCTATCACCTCGTCCGGTTCGTCTGCCCCAGCCAGAAGTATGAGGAACTCCCTGAGCTTGTCAGTTACCATAACTAACCTCCTTTCCACTGCACCATGGGCTGTTTGGTGCTGGTTTTTGGCCTCTAGGTGACAGGATTAGGCAGGCACCCAAGGGCTGGCATATGCCCTCCTTTTCAGCTTGTCCGGTGGGACAACTTTTTGAAAGAATATCTGACCCTGATATACCAGTAACTGCCTTTTTGACCTGCGATGAACTCAGCCTCTGGTCTATGTTTAGACTTGCTAATCCTTGCCATGACCTTTGTCTGCCCCTTCCAGGACTTTCCTGCATAAAATGTGTTGAACTGGCTCCCTGGATTTCCGAGGGGAATCTTTCCCTTGCAGTAGAAGACTTGGTGCAATAGGTGCGGGTCGAGGCTTACGAGTTCGCCTGGATGGCTTTCATTCTTTTGCAACTGGACAGACCTGGTACCTTTCAGAGCCTTGTCGCTGACTGCGACTGAACTGTTGTCTCCCAGGATAAGGAATCTCACAATGCAGCAAGCCCCGTGAAGTGTATAGAGCTTCAACTGGTTGGGAAACTGCCCTTTGCTCCTAACCTTCTTTGTTTTGAATTCATGTGGATTTATGGTAATGTACATGACACCTCCTATACAAAGTTTACATGAATCGTCCAGTAGAATCCATCCTCCCTGGCAATGATCCTGCACCTGCAATGCTGGTTCGGGCACTCTATCCAACCGAAGAATCCATCTTTCTCCACAGTCTTTTGGACCAAGCTCTTGTTCTTGTTGCTGAATTCCTGTCTGGGGAATTTTTTGATTCCGGCGTTGCAGCGAATACAGACCATTTTCCTTGGACACCAGTACATATGGTTGGGACAACATGCGCTTGCATAGCTCCAGTTCTTTCCTTGTTGTTTTTCAAGAGAAATTGCCAGGCCTAAATTCTGATGCCGGATGTAACGTCCTTTATCTATCCTGAACAACGTGGCTACAGGATTGTCTGCTGGAACAGACGCAACCGGTTCCATGTGCTCTATGCGGGGATCAAAAGCAAAATACATAGCTCCCTCCTTGTGGCAGCCAGGCAACCCCCCATACGGCTGGCTTGGCAAAAACATTTTGGAGGGGCGCCCGGCCAACCACTGAGTCCGAATATTCAGGATCTTTCAGTCCTTAACACCAGCTCGCAAGTCTTTTTCTTGCTTGGTTTTCCCTTATGAATTCTGAGTCGCTTCACAGCCCTGATTTCCCTGTAGAGTTTCCTTTCTCCTTTGCTGATTCTTGCCTGCTTGTTCATGAAAACCTCCTGCATGGTGGTCAGAAAAACAGTAAAAGTGCGGTTTGCGGCCCGGCAACCCATCTTTACTGGGCGGGCGGGTGTCGTTTGCAGACCTGGTTTCAGGCAACAGCCCGGCTGCGCTTATGAAAGATGCGATGGTAAATCTCCTTGAACAGCTCAAGCAGACTGATTGCCAGTGACTGGAAAACGCCCACAAATAAGCCCAGGAAAAGCCCGTCAATTGCAACAGGCGCATATTTGTCCACAGCCAGGGGATACTGTAGCCTGAGGACTTCGCGGGAAAAATACCAGAACGCAAGTATTGCTACGAAGGCGACAAACATCCAGATAACAGTTGTCAGAAAAGACCTGAGGTCCTTGTTCGACATCCGCAGAAACCCGCTCGAGCACGCTGCAAAGGCAACCAGCACCAGGAGCGGATAGAGGGAGTTATAGCTCCCGTTTAACACTGCCTGCAAAGATTTCATAGTTTCCATTTCAGCCTCCTTTGAATTTTGTGACGATTATGCAGCCAGCAAGGTTTATTACCTCCACCTGAAGGGTGTAGCCTGCCGAGCCTGCAACAACTGACAGCCCGTTGGTAAGCGGATAGACATTCAAGAAGTAATTTTTCTCTGCCTTGGCCAGGGCCAGTATCCTGTAGCCTGGCAGGGTCTCATAATAACTGCTGAACGGCTTGACCAGGTACTTGGCTGCACCCGGCTTAGTCAACGAAAGATAACGCTCATAAAATTTGGCTGCGAAACATATCCGGATTTCCACCACCAATCCCTGTGAAAAAGAGTAAACATTCACCCACGTGCCGTCTGCAAAAGCCCATGACTCCTCCAGGCGAAGCACCTTCTCGTCTACCGGGAAACCCCGGGTCATGTATGCAATCATTTTTGACCTTCCGGCTTGATATCCTGGCAATGTTTGGAACAGCTTCCACACGTCCTGTTCGTGCTCTGTCACGCCCTTGCTTTCATACCTTGCCTCCAAAGAAGCGAGACTGTTTTAGTAGAGCCTCCTTTTTCCTAAATCATTTTCAGTTGTATAAACCAGTGACAATCGTTCTCCCTGAGCAAAAACCAGGCAATGAGTTGCTCTGAAAGGTCTTCTACATGCCCAATGAACTCTCCCTGTCTTAGTGTCCTGCCCCTGTAATCTTTGAAAGGGCTAATATTCACATTGGGCGGGACTGTTCCTTTACGTGCATAAAGGCTTCCAACCAGATATTTTTTGCACGCCTCGAAAGTGTCGTACATGCATTCAGAGTTACCGCTGAATTCGATGTAGCTTTTGCCCTTCAGCTTATCAAGCGTGACTGCAACAAGAGCAGAGCGCCCATGAAGGTCGAACTTGACTGCCTGAGTGTTTTGATCAACCCGAAAGAGCATTACCCTTGAATTCTCATTGACTGGCTTCATGCCTCTCAGAGCCCCTTCATCCGGCTGAATGACTATGCGCATATCTCCCTCCTATTGACTCAGAAATGAGGTTTGTGCCAAGCATCAAACCAGGCGCAAGCTGAGAGCTTACTGTGCGTCCGGCTCGATTCGAAATATTTGGCTGCTGTCAAAGCTGATGCTATACTCCTTGCCCGGCCTGACCTCAAGGACCATGCTGCAGCTGCCATCGCATTCTGGCTGCGAGGTGCCGTATTCAGCAGACACTGCAAAGTCTTGAGTACCGGTAAGCAGGAGATGCTCTACTCCCATGCCCTGTGGCCAGGTAAGATGGATTATAGCCACTGAAACAGTGTCCACAATAAAAGGCTGCCAGGGCGGCTCTCCTGTCCAGGCCAGGAAGCTGACGTGCAGCGTTGGGGGCTGGTAGATTGTGCCTACAGTCAGTTCGCCTGCAGACGCCTGTGCCCCCCAGGTCAAGAACATGGCCAAAAACAAGGCAAAAATGATATTTTTTTTCATAGTTCATCCCCCTAATCTGAATCCTGCCTTGTGTGCATTCCACACAAACAATATAAGGTTGGCAATAAGTAGAACCACGGGAGCTGTGCCCTCTCTGTCCACAAGTTCATCGTTCAGACAAGTTTGAAGCAGCCAGACAAGAAAATAACATATCGCCATGGCAACGGCAGAATGCACAACTTCCTCCAGGGCTGTTGGATGCACTCTGTCCAAATTTTTTTTAATAGCAAATTGGAACACCATAAATCCCATCAGCAGGTATTCAATGGAAAACCTGCG
>CAZFZC010000005.1:0-7504 GCA_964523155.1 uncultured Methanosarcinales archaeon | reverse complement strand
AGCCCAAAAAGGGTAGTGACAAACATGAACCATTCCAATCTGCTGAAGTTTAAAACATAAACCATGGGAATCTCCCTTATCCGTCCTGCATAAAGACCGGGCCTGTTATCCGGTCACTTTGTGATGCGATTTGGATTGATGGCCGGGACACTTTCCTACATGCATGGATTTCAGAAAGTTCCCGGCCATGGCAACCGGCCCAAGCCAGGGTGGAGTGGACCAACTCTGGTGTGCAGTTCTACGGAATGAACGGGATGAAGGTCATGTGAAACTTGACGCCCTCAAGCCCCTCCCCGCACTTGTCAAACGGCGTAATGTCAAACCAGTACTCTGTGGGCGGCTCAAGCTTTACCTTGGCCCAGTACTCAAAACCCGGATAGTCGGGGTTGTGCCAGTCGTTGGCTTTCATGTGCCAGGTGCCGTTTGGGTCGTAGACATTGAACCAATAGTCAGACCAACACGGCCCGTTGCCCTTGGTGGTTCCTGCCACCACGCAGAATTCGGAAGCAGGCCGGACAATGACGCGGGCGGGAAGCCATGCGTCGATGTAGAGGCTGACCGGCTCGCCGATGCAGATGCCGGTGAAGTCTGCCAGGACATACTCCATGACACCTTCGGCCTCGTTCCAGCGCTTGTCGAATGTGACCCCTGCTGCTGCCGGAACCGCAAACAGAACGACTGCCATTACAATTACGAGCTTTTTCATGACATTCTTTTTCATGACATCCTCCTTTGTGGTGAAACGTTAATGGAAGCATTGCTGCCGGACAACCCGTCAGTTTGCATTGCACACTCCCTGCAGTATCTCCTGAAGTGTTTTGCCTGGTTTCCTGTGGGGTTGCTCCAGCTTGTCAGACATGGCCGGGTTCGCTACTCTGAGGCAGTTCACACCTGCATTGTCCATCTCGTCATTGCCTATGACAAGAGGCCGGAGCCTGGCCACAAATCCTTCCTTGTCTTTGCACCTTAATTCTAGCAAGATTATCACCTCCTTTAACTTGAGACTGCTTGCGAGGTTATGCAAGACGAAGCAGGTTAACTGTGAAAAAACATGCGAAAAGCCCTGCCGACGAGATAAGCCTTTGCCGGCTCCCTGCGTTCATTGACAGAACAATTGCCAATGCGCACCAGCCAACAGGCCAGAAGACAGAGAACTGGTTTGTGCCTTCCAGCTCAATTCCCGGCAACAGGTAGCCTGCCAGAAAAAGGAACAGCATGAAAAGAAAATAACCAGCTTCCTGCCCCTGCCGCCACGCAAGAAAGGAAACAAGCGTTCCGATGAGAATCATAGCCTCCATTTTGCCCCCCTACTGAATATACCAGGTCATGGCCGAGAGGATTGTGAACGGGCTCAGACCGTAGTAAAGCATAAACCCTGCAACAATCGCAAGCCTCGCACCGCTGCTGGCTGCAAGAATATGCAGGACAGCTGAACCATTGTTCGGTGTGCGCCTATGGCTGCTAAGCCAGCACATACTCAGGAAAAAAACGCACACGAGCGCAGATACATTGCACAGAGCTACCAGCACCCCATTGTCAGGGTTTGCAGCACACAGGCTTATGCACATGATGGTAACCCAGACATCGCATGACAGGGCCCCTGCACCCAGAATTCCTGCTTTTTGCAAAATGGATGTTATCATGTTCCTCCTTTCAGCTCGCAGATGCCGTGCGGCTGAGCAACAGGCTGGCTGAACGAAGTCTTTTTCCGTGTTTCTCGGTATTTCCTGGCATGCTGCAACTGAAGCGACTTCAAGATATTTGACACATATGCAGCTCCTGCAGGATTCCATGTATCCCTAAGGAAGTCTTTTGCCTTTGGGATTGTCCAGACTCCGGAAGGGTCATCTATCGAGACATTGAAAATTGGAGTCCCGATGGATATAACAGAATTCTTGATAAGCCTGTATTCTTCCCAGACATCCGCAAACCCGGGTGGGGGCACGTGGACGTAGCACTTGCCGCAATTCCAGCACCATGCCATTCCTTTGTTCATAAGAACCTCTGCAAACCCAGGGTGGTTCTTCCAGAGCAGCGGCCTGTACTCTAGCCCTGCGTTTCTGAGCAGGTCAAGCATGTCCTGTGGGCTCCTGATTGTTGCTGCCTCCTCACCAAGGTCCGTAAGAAGAATTTGTTCATTTTTCCCTATCATGCTTCCTTCCTCTTCCTGGCAGTGAACGTTGTCACCATTCCTCCAGAATTTTACATACACCTTTTGTGAAGAGTGGTAGGCCTCAAAGGTGTATGTTCCGTCACCGTTTGGGCGCAGACTGTGCGTGCCGAGTTTATTTTCAGTGAATTCCTTCTCCCAGCTGAACAAGTCAGACACCCGCTGGTAAAAGATAATGCAAACATTGCTCTTGAGCGAATCCATTCTGCCGTTCTTCATGACGAGCGTGCCCATGCCCTGCTTTGTTGCACCACAGTCTGTTTCTATCTTTTTAACCTGCTCCATGAGCACGTCAAAGACCTGCTGAAAGTTGTGGTTTTCCATTTAGACCTCCTCGCGGCTGGGAAAAATTTTTGTGTACACACAGGCAAAATCCAGTTCGTGGCATATTTGCATAATTTGAGCATCCGCAATCTTACGTTTCCTCAGATAGTGTTTTCCCTTTTGTGTGAGCTGGTAGCTGTTGTGCTCAACCAGGCCTTTGTGTCTGAGTTTTTCCAAAGTCCACTGGTTTCCTTGCTGCACAACCTTAGCAGAGGACTCATAGTTCAAAACACTCAGGAAGTTCAGCAATATTTCCTGCTCCAGCTGATTATTTTCCATTGTGCCTCCTTGCGTACCTGACTGCCCCAAGCGAAAGCTCGCCTTCATCTTTCAGCAGCTTTGCGTGCTTTTCCTCAAGGCTGTATTTCTCGACGATTTGCGACAGGGTGTATGGGCCGGATGCGCCTGGCCATGGCCGTCTGAGGACGTAATGGTTATTTGTCCAGTATTTTTTTCGCTCCAGCCCCCTCATAAATGCACGGTAGAATTTGACTAGTTGTATCAGCATGATTCCTCCAGACGCTCGCAGAGGATGGCCTCAATTCCGGCATATTTTTCATATAATCTGGGGTTGTGCTGGGCGACGAAATGCTCGGATTCTGCCAGAAGCAAATTTCCTGCTGCAGTCATTGCGAACCCGCCATTTTCATGGCGCGCAAAGCCAGAATTGACGGAAAAAGCCATGTTCCTTGCGTTCCCCCAGTCCACAAACTTTTGCTTTTTTTGCTCCGGCAGTTTTTGCCAGATGCGCAGAAACACTGTGAAAGGGAGCTCAATTCCCCAGGTTTTGATGCAGTCCCGCGTGGCTGTGTCCAACACCTCTTTCCCATCAACTGTTCGCGTGAGATTTGGCGGCTGCCATCGCAGTTCCTCATCCAGTTTCGCCATGGTAAGCATATCTTTTAAGCACTCTGTCCTGTCCACTTTTGCCTCCTTTCAAGTATTAAGGAAAAGACCTGCAGCCACTAAAACCACAGCTCCAAAAAGAAAGGCGCCCCCAAGGATGTATTCGTCCCTGACATTGCCTATGTCCCTGTAGGCTTTGTAAATAGTGTGGCAACCTGCAACCAGGCAGGCAGCACCAAACCCTAAAAGCAACAGTGCAAACCACATAAACCCTCCTTTCATGTCAGACCCAAAAAAACAGAAAAACAGCCATCCAGAATAGGATAGGCCATAGGTTGGAGTATAATTGCCTTCTGCGTCTTTGCCCTGATCCTGGGCAGCCTGATGAGACAGTAGCAGAGCAAGAACAGACAGAAGGCGATTGCGGTGTTTTTCTCCATCCTCACCTCCAGCATTTGTAAAGAACGATGTAGTCAACATTGTCCGCATGGCCTTCCTGCCTGGTAAGTGGGCCGCGAAGGGTCAGCGGATACCTGGATTGGGCCGGCCGGCTCAGGCTCTCAACGCGCATCAGGCCCAAAAATCCCTCGCCCAGAAGCTCAAACTCAACATAGAGCGGCATCTCAAGCAGAGGGTATTTTTGGATATCAGATCTGCTTATTTCTATCTCTGCCACATCCCCTGACAGATGAAGGGGTGCATCGATCTCCATGACAATCGTGTTCTTCTCGATATCGCGGCGGTCATGATTTACAAATACAAGCCACAGCCCAGCTATGACAACCACTGCCAGGACAATATGGGGCCCAAACTGTTTCTCCCGCTGCCTGCGGTAGAGCAGGAGTATTGCAGTGAAAAACAAGGCAAGCAGGAACAGATATGCCTGCTGCCAGCCGTGCTCCAGCCAAATCATGTACAAGCTACTCATTCTGGCCTCCCATCATCTCCCGGACAATGCGCATGTCCCGGGGGCTTGTCACAATTACAGACGTGCCGCCATCAGCTCGCTGGCGCACCACTGTCTTTCTTTTTTTTACCCGGCGGATCTCTTCCTCTGTAAACCCCATGCGCCTGAGGTCCCTGACAGACACCGGCATATCGCCAACGTGGTATTTTGGACAGCTGTCTGCATGCAGCCACACGTACAGGGAGTGTGTGGCCAGGACAAAGAAAACCCCAAGGGAGAGCGCTCCGGCCAGGACCCATCCAATCTCAACAAGCACTATGCCTGCGAGACCCACAGCAATGATTACCCTGCTCATAAGCCTCCTTACCGGCCATGCGGCCTTTTGTATGGATAAGAATTGTATGGATAAGAATTGGGAAAGACGTGGCTGTCACAAACCCAGATATCCGGCGAATACCCTGCCGACACCGACAACCACATAGACTGCAAAAGCTGTCCTGTACAGGTTGAGCAAGAGCAGGAACCAGCTGTTGGCAACGTCCCTTAGCAGGAGGGCGATGATGAAGAGAGCGCTGAAAATGTGCGTGCTGGGCATAAAGGCTGCAGCTGCAGCAACCACTGCCAACTGAAGAACAGTCAGCGTAATCCCCTCTCCGGTGTGAAAACCGCGCTGTCGAACCTGATGAACAGCACCACACAATACATTCTGAAAACATAGTTGTGCCATAAGGCCTCCTAGCTTAGTCTTATGTTGGCAATGAATAACACAAGCATCAGAAGAAGAACAGGAACTATGCAGAGAACCCTGAGCTTTAAGGATTCTGATTTGAAAAAGCACCCTATGCAGAAAACAGAGACGGCTGTTGCTATGACATCATCCTGGAACCAGCACCACGAAGAGAAGAGCATCTCTGCCAGATAGTCTTTTGAACAAATAAGAAGAAGGAAGACTGTAACTGCAGGCACTGCCAGAGAAGGCAGGAAGAACAACAAGCGGTCGTCCTGCAAGCCCTGGTGTAAGTAAGGGTCATGCCTGAACTGATAAAGAAAATATAAGGGGCAGACGAATGCAACAGTGACAAGGATAGTCAGCATAAGCCCCCCCTATCTCGGCACGAAATTGAAGGCAAAGGCCTGCAGCCTGGTAACATCCGGGACGACAATCCTGTAGGTTCCCGGGGAATAGTATTTCCTGCCTGAATACAGGCATTGGCCTGAGGGGCTCTCGAAGAAACGCCTCCAGCCTGTGCTGTAGAGCTTTTGCACACGGAACCAGTTGTCGGTGAAGTTCACGAGGCCAAGCTCCCCCTCGTGGCTGATTCTGAACTCAAAACTGCCGGCAACATAGAAAAAACCGTGGTCGCCGTAGGAAAAATCCGGAGCCGTATGCCACTGTCCCGCAGACACGCCTGCGGCAAGCAGCAATATGATTGCGGGTACTGCAATTGCCTTTTTCATTGTTCCTCCTTTTTGTACGCATCAAGCAGTTGGGCGCAGTTGAACGCCTTTTTTTTTAAAGCCTGTGCGTGCCGGAAAAAAACCCCCGGCAGGTCGTTATTTTTTGCTTTCTCCATATGTGGCAGGTTGCTCTTCAACTGCAGATACAGCTTATTCAGTTCATCGAATACTTCCTGCATGCCATCCTCCTCTCATCCGGCACTGTACGTCATTGCCCTTTACCCTGAAATAAAAGCCTATTACCACATCCCTTCCGAGGTGTTTTGTCTGGAAAACATATTCGTTTGGGTGAAACGTTTTAAGCGTGGAGCAGGGGCTGTGCGGAGCTGTTTTGGCTGGCAGACCTGCCAGTTCACAGAGCCACTGATACAGGCACTCAAAGGCCTCGCTGCGTATTTCCTTTGGCGCTCTTTTGCCAAGGCCAATGCAGACCTTAGCCATCTCTTCTCTAAGCTCTTTTCTGATAACGCTGAAGGCTGTACTGACATTTTGCGAAAGGTCAGTCATGGCTTACCCCCTATATTTCTATGAACCTGCAGAGCACATCCCCGGCCAGGCTGTCAAGCACACTGCGGATAGTCGCGCGGGTCTGGGCGAGGGAGAAGCGCTTTGCAAAAAAGACAAACAGGCTGAGAAAGAACACAAAGAAGACATAGGCACCCTGCAGCAGCACAAACCCGAGTTCGTAAAGAATAGTCATTTATTCCTCCTTCTAAGTAGTGACTGAAAAAATCCAGCCAAAAAAATTAGGGCAGGCATGGCACTGGCCCGCCAATGGTAGGGTGTTATTTCAGCTTCGTTTTGGCTGTAAGGGCGCCTGTATTTGGGTTAATCTCATGGTACTCTCTGGGACCGACCTTGTAATACCTTCTGCACCTCGGCTTCTTGTCGATGGAAGGAAAATGCGAGCATTTCATGCCTTCCTTGATAGTGTATGTCCCGGTGACTGAGCCCCAGCGACCGTCCGCTTTTGCAGTACCGTCCGGATAATAGTAAGATGTCCCGGAGACATTTGCTGCCTGAAAAGACCACACGAGCGGCTTTGAGAAAAGCTGCTCCAGTTCCTCCTGGGTCATGGGCCGAAGTCCCTGCTACTTGAGCTTGGCTTCGTGGGCTGCGCAGGCGATGATGGTTAATGCTAACGCGACTGTAAAAAAGGTGCTTATGGCTCTTTTCATACAAACCTCCTTCCTGTGAACAGGCCCTGGGATTGAGATGCCTGCATATGATTGTAAGGGGCCCGACTCATGCAAACCAGACCAGGACCGCTGTTGGGATGCATCCAGCCAAGGAGTGAGCCAGGCCCGTGCTTGTTGGCTATTTCAGTTTATCAATCGATTCAAGACTGCCGGTTTTTGGGTGCACATAATGGTACTCTGTATCCGAAATCTTGTAGACCCTGAAGCACCGTTCACTCATGTTCCGAAAATCCCATCTTGAGCAAAAGAGCCCGTCTTTGATTTCATAGGTGCCTTTGCCTGAACCCTGCCGCCATGTCCCCTCACTTTTTCCGTCGGCATACTTCAGGTCGCCTGACGTTTCCGGTGTGCTGAAACTGAACTCAACCGGCTTTGAGAAAAGCTGCTCCAGCTCTGCCTGGGTCATAGGCTGAAGGCCCTGCTCCTTGAGCTTGACCTCGTGGGCGGCACAGGCGATGATGGTTAATGCTAAGGCGACTGTAAAAAAGGTGATTATGGCTCTTTTCATAAAAACCTCCTTCCTGTGAACAGGCCCTGGGATTGAGAGGCCTGCATATGATTTTAAGGGCCCGACTCATGCAAAACCAGACTAGGACAGCT
>CAZFZC010000004.1:0-17833 GCA_964523155.1 uncultured Methanosarcinales archaeon | reverse complement strand
ACGCCCTTATCGTTATTCTGTGCACGCAGGTTGCCTGCAATTGTGTTGTGGTCTGTGATGGCAACACCAATCTTTTTTTGTGCAGCTTTTTTTACTATGGTCCTTATTCTCGTGTAGCTGTCAGAGAAGCGCGAATGGTAATGCATATCCACGCTTGTCAGGCCCATGCTGTCAAAGAGCTCAAGGCTGGGCTTGTGGAAGAACACCCTGTTCTTTTCCATTGTAGGAAGCACAATGCAAACGTTGTATATATAGTTTTGGCAACCTCCCCGGCTGCATACGCTTAACCCCTAGAAAATAGCAAAACAGCAAGGTTTATAAAGAGAAAAGAAAGCTAGAAAACAACTATGAACAATCCTTCTAGGGGAGAAAATACGAAAATAAGCTTTATTTATGCTTGTTTGGGCTCTAGAAGGACAATTAAGCCGGTATAGCGCAATTGCCCTGGTAGTGTAGTCCGGCCTATCATGAAGCCCTGTCGAGGCTTCGACCCGGGTTCGAAGAACGCTGTTTTGGCCCCAAAAAGGCAAATAAAGGTGTTTCGAAAGTCCCGGCCAGGGCGTGTTTGTGCGGTTTTGGAGCATTGCGCTCCAAAATTTTCGGGCCCGTAGCTCAGCTGGTAGAGCACTCGACTTTTAACAGCCGGAAGCAATCGAGTGGTCGCGAGTTCGAATCTCGTCGGGCCCATACGGCCTGAAGAACTGAGAGGTAAAAATGGTCAGAAAAAAAATAAAGTTCGACATACGCAAGCACGTTCTGGTACCGAAGCAGACCAGGCTTGGGCCCAAGCAGAAAAAGGATCTTCTGGAAAAACTTAACGCAACTGTCTTTGACCTGCCCAAGATCTCTGCCAGTGACCCGGCAATACAGGAGCTTGGGGCAGAGGTAGGCGACGTAATCATGGTTGAGCGCCAGAGCCCGACTGCCGGAAAAACAGTGTATTACAGGGGGGTTACAAATGAATAAGTCATCAGCAGTCCTTATATCCAAGTATTTCGAGGAGCATTCGCTCGTTGAGAGTGATATTGAGAGCTTCAACTACTTTATCGAAACAGAGCTTCAGAACATTATCAATGATAACAGGACAATTGAGCCGACAATAATCCCCCACAACATAGACGATTTCAAGATAAGGCTGGACAAAATCTGGGTGACAAGGCCAGAAATAACAGAGGCTGACGGAAGCAAGAGGCCCATTTACCCGATTGAGGCCAGGCTCAGGAAAATAAGCTACTCTGCGCCGTGCTACATTGAGGTCAGTGCGCACATCAACGGCATCCAGAGGGAAAGCTTCACTACACAGATAGGCGCAATACCCATAATGCTGAAGAGCAAGTACTGCCACCTGCACGGGCTTGGCAGGGAGGACCTCGTTGCCCACAGCGAAGACCCCGACGACCCTGGCGGGTATTTCATTGTCAACGGAACAGAAAGGGTCCTGATAAATATAGAGGACCTTGCTGCAAACCAGTTCCTCATCGAGAAAAACAAGACAGGCCCTAGCGAATTCCAGGGTAAGATATTCTCCGAAAGGGGCTCGTTCAAGATTCCACATGTCATAGAGAAGCTAAAGGACAGGATTTTCTATATGACCTTCACCAGGGTCAAAAAGATACCAATCATAATTGTCCTTAAGAGCCTGGGGCTTGTAAAGGACGAGGAGATTATGAAGCTTGTTGCAGGCGACTCGCAGAATGATGAGATTTACATTAACCTGCTTGAGTTCCACGGGATTAAGAACGAGGAGGATGCCATAGACAACATGGCAAAGCGGATTGGGATAACCCAGTCCAAGGACATAAGGATAGAGAGGATGGGCGAAATTGTCGACAAGTACCTTTTGCCCCACCTTGGAACAGAGAAGGCGGACAGGCTCTACAAGGCCCAGAACCTCTGTAAGCTGCTCAGGCAGTACCTCGAGGTTGCGTCAGGCAGCAGGAAGGTTGACGACAAGGACCACTACAAGAACAAGAGAGTCAAGATGTCCGGGAATCTGCTTGCAGACCTCTTCAGGGTGAACCTTAAGGTCCTTATTGGTGACATGCTCTACAATTTCCAGAGAATTGTGAAGCGCGGCAAGTTTCCCTCAATCAAGGTGGTAATCAGAGATAAGCTCCTCACCCAGCGGATGTACTCAAGCATGGCAACAGGCAACTGGGTGGGCGGCAGGAAGGGTATCAGCCAGCGCATCCAGAGGCTTAACTTCCTGGACACAATGAGCCACCTGCAGCGCGTTATAAGCCCGCTTTCCGCCACACAGGAAAACTTTGAGGCAAGGGAGCTGCACAGCACGCACCTGGGAAGGCTGTGCCCGATTGAGACTCCGGAAGGGACAAACATCGGGCTCCGGAAGAATCTTGCGCTGCTGGCTGAGGTGTCAAAGCCTCAAGACGAAACAGAAGTCCTGAAGGTTCTTAAGAACGCGGGGCTAAAAAGCATAAGGTGAATGAAGTTGGACGAAGTGTATCTAAACGGCCAGTTTATCGGAACAGTTGAGGACGGCGCAGGATATGTCGAGAACCTGCTCATGGAAAGGCGCAAGGGCAAGCTGTCATCCAATGTCAACCTGCTCCACCTGAAGGAAAGGAACAGAATAATGATTGAGTGCCTCGGCGGCAGGCTTAGGCGGCCCCTTGTTGTCGTTAAGGACGGTCAGCCGCTTTTGACTGAAAAGCAGGTTATGCAGCTTGAGAGAAAGGAAATAACCTGGTCTGACCTTGTAAGCCAGGGCATTGTGGAATACCTTGACGCCCTTGAAGAGGAAAATGCGCTGGTTGCGTTCAGCCATGAGGGGCTGACAAACGAGCACACCCATATGGAGATCGTTGCCTTTGACATCATGGGCCTGTGCACCTCGCTTGTGCCGTTTGGAAACCACCTGCTCTCAACCAGGCTGAACGGCGGAAGCAAGAACCAGAAGCATGCCCTTGGCTTTTATGCAGCAAATTTTCTTGTCAGGATGGACATGGATGTCAACATCCTGCAGACGCCCCATATTCCCCTAGTCAAGACCATAATGCATGACGTAAGCGAATATGCCAAGCATCCGGCAGGGCAGAACCTTGTAGTGGCCATAATGAGCTACAAGGGCTATAATATGGAGGATGCGATTATTATCAACAAGAGCAGTATAGAAAGGGGCCTTGCGAGAAGCACCTACTACAGGCCGCTCACAGCCGAGGAGCTTAGGTACTCGGGCGGGCTTATTGACGAAATAGGCGTGCCTGATAAGGATGTCAAGGGCTACAAGAGCGAGCGCGACTACCGGCTCCTTGAGGGAGACGGCATAATATTCCCAGAGGCCCAGGTCCTGGAGGACGATGTGGTAATCGGAAAGACATCGCCCCCCAGGTTTCTCTCCAGCCTGGATGAGTACAACCTCGCGGCAAGCATGAGAAGGGAAAGCTCCTCATCAATAAAGCACGGTGAAGGCGGGCTTATTGACTTTGTGCTGCTCACTGAAAACGAAGAGGGCAACCGCCTGGTGCAGGTCAGGATAAGGGACCAGAGAATACCTGAAATAGGGGACAAGTTCACAAGCAGGCACGGGCAGAAAGGGGTCATTGGCGCAATTGTGCCTTCGGTTGACATGCCCTTCACTGCCAGCGGAATCATTCCTGACCTGATATTCTCGCCTCACGGGGTCCCGTCCAGAATGACAATTTCCCACCTTCTTGAGCTTCTGGGCGCAAAGACAGCAAGCCTTTCAGGGAGATATGTTGACGGGACGACCTTTGACTCGGAGCCTGAAGAGGCGCTCCGCAAGGAGCTTCTTTCGCTAGGATTTCGCGAAAACGGAACAGAGACAATGTACAACGGCATGACAGGAGAGCAGTTCCAGGTCAAGATATTCATCGGCAACATGTACTACCTGAAGCTCAAGCACATGGTTGCAAACAAGATACATTCGCGCGCACGCGGGCCAATCCAGCTTCTCACAAGGCAACCAACTGAAGGAAGGGCGCTTGAAGGGGGCCTGCGCCTTGGGGAGATGGAGAAAGACACTTTTGTTGCGCACGGCGCAAGCCTGCTTCTCAAGGAGAGGTTTGACAGCGACAGGACAATAGTTCCTGTCTGCGAGGAATGCGGCCTTATCGCAATCCACGACGGCCTGCGAAGGCGCTCATACTGCCCCATCTGCGGGGATGTAGAGGTCAGCTATATAGAGGTAGCCTATGCGTTCAAGCTTATGCTTGACGAGCTGAAGAGCATGTGCGTCTACCCAAAGATGCAGCTGGAGGAGAGGTACTAAAATGGAAGACCTGCTTGCCCACAAAAAAGTCAGGAGCATTGTTTTCGGAATGCTCAGCCCGAAAGTCATCAAGAAGATGGCTTCTGCCAAGATAGTGACGCCGGAGCTCTACGACAAGGAGGGCTACCCTGTTGATGGCGGTCTGATGGACATCAGGCTTGGCGTAATTGACCCTGGGCTCACCTGCAAGACCTGCAGCTCAAAGCTCAAGGAATGCCCAGGCCACTTCGGCTACATTGAGCTTGCGCGGCCGATTGTCCACCTGAAGTATGTGCCTGTCATTCTCAATATACTCAAGAGCAGCTGCAAGGAGTGCGGCCGCGTCCTCATCCCACAGAACAGGATTGACAAGATGGTCGTGGAGCTCAACAAGGTCGAGGCTGAGGAGGGGCATGTCGGAAGGAGAAAGAAAATAGCAGAGATAATTACTGTGCTCAAGACCACAAACAAGTGCCCGCACTGCAAGGCCAGGCAGCACAAAATAACAATCGAGAAGCCCACAACCTTTCTGGAAAACGAGAAGCGGCTGTCGCCGATTGAGATAAGGACCAGGCTTGAGAAGATAACTGACGACGACCTGGAAGTTTTCGGCCTCAACCACAAATTTGTCAGGCCCGAGTGGATGATACTTACGGTGCTGCCTATACCGCCGGTGACAATGCGGCCGAGCATTACCCTTGAAAGCGGCGAAAGGAGCGAAGATGACCTTACGCACAAGCTTGGCGACATTGTCAGAATAAACCAGCGCCTGTTTGAAAACATAAATGCGGGGGCGCCGGAAATCATCATAGAGGACCTTTGGGACCTCCTGCAGTACCACATTACAACCTTTTTTGACAACGAGGTTGCTCAGCTGCCTGTTGCCAGGCACAGGTCAGGCCAGCCGCTTAAGACGCTCACATCCAGGATAAAGAGCAAGGAAGGCAGAATCAGGCACAACCTTGTCGGAAAAAGGACAAACTTCTCATCAAGGACAGTTATCAGCCCAGATCCGATGATTGATATTGACGAAGTCGGCGTGCCAATGGAAATCGGGATGAAGCTGTCTGTACCTGAAAGGATAACTGAGTGGAACATGGAATACCTCAGGGGGTTTGTCGAGCGTGGCCCGAAGGAATATCCCGGAGCCAACTACATCGTAAGGCCGGACGGCAAGAAGAAGAAAATCACTGACGAGACCAAAGAGCAGCTGCTTGAGGAGCTCCAGCCGGGCTACAGCGTCGAGCGCCACCTTCTCAACGGCGACATCGCAATATTCAACAGGCAGCCGTCCCTGCACAGGATGTCAATGATGTGCCACAGGATAAAGCTTCTGCCCCACAAGACGTTCAGGCTCAACCCCGCAGTGTGCGCGCCCTACAACGCGGACTTTGACGGGGACGAGATGAACCTGCACATCCCACAGACAGAGGAGGCGCGCGCAGAGGCGGAAATACTCATGGAGGTTCAGACGCAGCTTATCAGCCCGAGGTACGGGCTTTCGATAATAGGCTGCATACAGGACGCAATATCCGGCAACTACATCCTTACCAGGGGAAACATGAAAATGTCCAGAAACGAGGCTGTTGACCTGCTGGCAGCTGTCAGGATGAACGACTTCAGGGGCCTTCCAAACAAGGAGCTTGTGACAGGGAAGGAGGTGTTCTCCTGCATTCTTCCCAATGACTTTGACTTCAAGGGCACAGACAAGGGCGGCGGCGAGGTCATTATCAGGAAAGGCAAGCTTGTGTCAGGCACAATGGACAAGGCAAACCTCGGCGAGGGCTCCGGACTGCTGCTTCGGACCCTGCACAAGAACTACGGACCGCAGGAGACTGTCCAGATACTCGGCAGGATTTTCAGGCTGGGAATTGAGTTTCTCATGAAATGGGGGCTTTCAACGACAATCTCAGACGTGGACCTCCCCGGTGAAGCCCTGGCAAGGATTGACTCAGTTGTGGAAGAGTCCAACAGGGCCTGTGATTCGCTGATTGCGGAGTTTGACAAGGGCGAGCTTGAGGCATTTCCCGGCCGGACGGTGAAAGAAACCCTGGAGCTCAAGCTGCTTGAGACCCTCAACCAGGCTAGGAACATGATTGGAAAGGTTGTAACTGACTACAGCAAGGAGGATACTGCCCTCAAGGTGATGATGCTTTCAGGCGCAAAGGGCGGGCCGCTTAACCTTGCGCAGATGAGCGGGTGCGTCGGACAGCAGGCAATGCGCGGCAGAAGGATTGAAAAGGGATACATGGAAAGGCCGCTTTCATGCTTCAGGAAAGGCGACCTCGGCCCTGCTGCGCACGGGTTTATACGAAGCAGCTTTAAGACAGGGCTTGGGCCGGCCGAATTTTTCTACGGCGCGATGACTGGGAGGGACAGCCTCATGGACACTGCGCTTCGTACGCCAAAATCAGGATACCTCTACAGGAGGCTTGCAAACGCTGCGCAGGACCTCAGGGTTGAATACGACCTTACTGTGCGAGATGCAAGCGGAAAGATTGTCCAGTTCAGCTATGGCGAGGACAGCATCGACGTATCCAAGAGCGAGCACGGCAAATTCAACGTCAAGAAAATAATTGAGCAGGTGGGTGTGTAAGATGGCTGATTTGTGGAGCGAGTACAGCGGGATTCTGCCAGAAAAGGTTCTGGGCGAGCTTAAGGACGCCCTGCCGGCCAAAATATCGCAGAAAAACCTCAAAGCAGTCCTTTCGCTGGCTGCAGAGGAGTACAGGAACATGTGCGTTGAGCCTGGTGAGGCTGTCGGGCTTGTGGGCGCAGAGAGCATTGGGGAGCCCGGAACCCAGATGACGCTTAACACCTTTCACTTTGCGGGCGTTGCGGAAATGAACGTCACAATGGGCCTGCCAAGGATTATTGAGATACTGGACGGATCAAAGTCCCTTGCCACGCCAATGATGGAAATATACCTTAAGGCCCCATATTCGAAGGGCAAAGACATCAGGGACATTGCCAGCAGGATAAAGGAAACCAAGCTTATTTCCGTTGCTGACGAACTTGTCGTTAACCTTGCCGACTTCACGCTTGAGATAAGGCTTTCAAAGGACCTGCTGCGGCCGCTGGGAATGACAAGTGCAAAGGTTGCAAAGATAGTGGGCAACAGCATCAAGGGCTACAATGTCAAGACTGCAGACGAGAGGATAATCATTAAGCAGAAGGGCAAGAACGAGGAGCTTAACCAGCTGTTCAAGCTCAAGGAAAAGATTAAGGACCTTTACATCGCGGGAATAAAGGGAATAAGCCAGGTTCTGCCTGTCAAAAGGGATGACGAGTTTGTGATTGTCACTGCAGGCACAAACCTTGCCGAGGTTCTTGACCTGGATTTTGTCGACCCGACAAGGACTGTCTCAAACGATATCTACGAAATCAGAAACTTTCTTGGAATTGAGGCCACAAGGCAGGCGATAATGAACGAAGTCACCAAGGTTATAGATGCCCAGGGGCTTAATGTGGACATAAGGCACATAATGCTTGTCGCAGACCTGATGTGCGCGGGCGGCCAGATAAAGGGCATTACCAGATACGGCGTTGTCAGCGAAAAGTCCAGCGTGCTTGCAAAGGCGTCCTTTGAAACGCCCATAAAGCACATAATAAATGCGTCACTTGTGGGGGAGGTTGACGAGCTTACGAGTGTTGTTGAAAATGTAATGCTAAACCAGCCTGTGCCTATTGGAACAGGCATACCGGTTCTTGTTACAAAGTGATGAAAGAATGGCAAAACAAAAAACAGCAGACAAAAATGTTGAAGAGATAAAGGCGCTCCTGAAGGAGGGGAGGGTTGTCATCGGCTCGGATACTGTAATCAAGCTCATGCGGGCGGGACAGATAGGAAAGGTGATGCTTGCCTCAAACTGCAGCTCAAAGACTACAGCCACTGCGGAGCACTATGGCAGGCTAGCCGGCGTGGGTGTCGTGAGGCTTGCATACCCAAACGACGAGCTTGGCATACTCTGCAAAAAGCCCTTCCCGATTTCTGTGCTCGGCGTAAAAAGGTGATTTTTTGAAGATCAAGTACGACATCAACCTTATGCATTACATGAGCACATTTTCTGCCATCACAGGCACTGACGCAAAGGATGCCTTTACTGACGATTTCGGGCTTCTGGTGTTTGTTGTCAAGGAAAACGACATCGGAAAGGCACTTGGGAAGCATGGCTCAAGGGCAAGAATGCTGGAGAAGGCGCTCAACAGAAAGATTAAAATATTAGAGTTTAACCCCGAGCTGCAGACATTTATAAAGAATCTTGTGCAGCCGGTGCAGCTCGCAGACATCCAGGTTGAGGGCAAAAAGGTCCTATTGACTGCAGCGGACTCCCGCGGGCGGGGAATGCTAATCGGCCGCAGCGCGCAGAACCTGCGCAACTTTGAGAAAGCTGCCAAGAGGTATTTTGACATAGAGGAGATAAAGGTACTATAATGGGCAAGAAATCCAAGGGAATCAACTCGGCAAGCAAGCTGAAGAAGAGAAGGAAGGAGTTTAGGACCTCCAAGAAAAAGGTATTCAGAAGGATAAGGGAGCTCAAGAAAGCGTCAGACCCGCTTGGCGGGGCTTCCCAGGCCAAAGGCATTGTGCTTGAAAAGATACAGCTTGAGGCAAAGCAGCCCAACTCTGCCATGAGGAAGTGCGTCAGGGTCCAGCTTATAAAGAACGGAAAGCAGATAACTGCATTTGTTCCCGGAGACGGGGCAACTAAGCTTATTGACGAGCACGATGAAGTAATGATAGAGTGCATCGGCGGAAAGATGGGCCGTGCGAAGGGAGACATTCCCGGAGTCAGGTGGTGCGTCACAAAGGTCAATGACCAGTCTCTGCCTGCACTCCTGTCCGGAAAAATTGAGAAAGCAAGGAAATAAGAATGGAACCAAAAGTCTTTAACAGGTGGGATATGTCAGGGGTAAAGGTAGAGGAGGACGGCCTTAAGAATTACATAACCCTCTCCCCCACGTTTGTTCCAAGGACAGGCGCCAGGTATGCAGGCAACAGGTTCCACAAGTCCAGGGTCTTTGTTGTTGAAAGGCTCATGAACAAGCTGCAGAACGCAGGCCACAGGAGCAAGAAGCATTTCAAGACAAGCGGGTACAACACAGGAAAAAGCCATACAGTCTATAACATCATGGAAAATACCCTTGAGCTTGTTGAGAAGAAGACAAAGCAGAACCCCGTTGGCGTTCTCGTCAGGGCCATTGAAAATGCTGCCCCGCGCGAGGAAATCATAATGATTGAGTACGGAGGCGCCCACTACCCCAAGCCTGTTGAGGTTGCCCCGCAGAGGAGGGTGGATATGGTACTACGCCTGTTCACGCAGGGAGCTTACCAGAAGTCATTCAACAGCAAGCGCCCGATTGAGGAGACTCTTTCTGAGGAAATTGTCAATGCCTTTCGCAGCAGCCAGCAGTCTGTTGCAATTGCCAGAAAGCATGAGATGGAAAGGCAGGCAGACTCAAGCAGGTAGGTTATTTAAAAAAGAAAAAACCTTCCGGATTATTTCTTCAGGTTTCTTTCATAAAGGACCATATTTATAAGTCCGAATATGACAATCCAGAAGGTGTACAAAGCAAGCAGCACGAGGGGTCGATCCTCGCTGTGCCTTACCTTGAATATAAAATCAAAAACTGCGCCCGCAATCTCCTTGTGCACTGTTATGGGCTCAAACTCATAAATTACAAAGCTTGTTGCGCTCTCAGGCGTTGCCGGAGCAATAAAGTAGACAAACAGCATAAGCAAAAACGCAAGGCCTATGAAAACCAGAAATACCAGGTGATGGCTGATTGCCTGGAGCGGGTCGATATGATGGACATGGCCGCGCCTGGCATCCTCCTTGACCAGGTTCTCCAGGGTTGCCTTTTTCATTTTCGCCTCTCCTCAAACTCAATATACCATCTGTTCGTCGGAACATCATACTTGAATACAACATTGTGCTTCTTGGTCTTGTCTAGCGCAAACAGAAGGGGCATGGGTATTGTAGTCTCAAAGCTGGATCCGCGCTTGTAGAGTTTCCGTCGTATTTCCGTTGCCATTCCAGCACAACTACTTATTTTTTTTATTATTTAATATTATATATTTATATATTTTTTTATTATTATTTTAGTACCTTTTTGATTACTAATCAATTTATTAATGTACTAGTATATAAATCTTCTCATTAAAAAGACTATAAAAAAGCTTTAAAATGTACTTATTTTATTACATATATATTGCACTTAAGGCAATGGCAGGCTGATACAGCATGGCCAGCTACGGTCCAAGTTCCTCATCCTCTGTATGAACCTTACTTTTTTGCTTAAATAATTTTGTATTTTTATTATATTATTAATACATTTATACCCCCTTATATAGGTACATATATAACTAAATAATTTTTTATTATTATAAAGTAACATTATTATACTAATATATAACTATATTAAAATACATATATAACTAATTATTTTTATACTTATTTATTGTCTGAAAAATGCTGCAGGCGCCAATGATAGGACTGTATCATTCCCTCTTTTCCTGTACACCATTGCCTGCGCAGCATGAATGGTTACCTGCCACAGCCAGTAGCTAATTACCAGGCAAAACCAAATTTACACACATTATGAGGAACAATTATACTTATATTTTTCGTTTATAATTTACATACATAAATACAAATTTTTTAGCTTTAATACATATTAGTATACTTATTTAATAACATATCTAAATTATTATTTCTCCCATCATAACATACTATATTTAAAACCATATTAAAAAACATATTTAAAACATTACTTAATCTGTTACTAAATTTATTATAAAAAACTATATTTATCCCTTTATTCAATACATTATTTACGTATTGGCTTTAAACCTTATTAAATATTATCCATATCTACTTAATAAATACCATATAAAAAGGTATATATAAATACATAATGAAGTGCTTAAATATATACTTATTTTCTCTCTGAGAATTAACTTAAGGCTGCCTGGACAAGGCCATTAAAGAGCGGGTGCGGCCGCAGAGGACGGCTCTTGAATTCTGGGTGTCCCTGAGTTGCAACAAAGAACCTGTGGCCGGGCAGCTCAATAAATTCCATAAGGGGTGCTGAGGGGCTTTTTCCCGAGAAAACAAGCCCGGCCTGCTCCAGCGGTGAAATGTAGTCAGGGTTGACCTCATACCTGTGCCTGTGCCTTTCTGACACCCTGCCAGTGCCATAAAGCCTGCTGACAACTGTGCCGCCAACAAGGAGTGCCTCCCACTCGCCCAGGCGCATGGTGTTGCCGTAGTTGCTGTCTGCTATCTTTTCCTTCTGCTCAGGCAGGATGTCAATTACAGGGTGTTTCGTTTTGGGGTCTATTTCGGTTGTGTGGGCGCCTTTCAGCCTGCAGACGTTCCTTGCGTACTCGACAACCGCAAGCTGCATCCCGTAGCACAGACCCAGAAAAGGCAGGTTGTTCTTCCTTGCGTACTCAATTGCAAGGATTTTGCCCTCTACCCCGCTTGAGCAAAAGCCGCCCGGGATTATCAGCGCCTGGACTTCCTTTAGTTTTTCAAGGTTCTTCTTGTCCTTTTCAAACTCCTTTGAGTTTATCCAGACAATTTTCGGCCTTGCGGAATTCGCAAAGCACGCATGCTTGACTGCCTCAATAACAGATATATAGCTGTCCTCAAGTGAGAAGTCTCCTGTGTCAAAGTATTTGCCGACTAGTCCCACCCTGCATTCCTTCTTGAGGCTTTTTGCCCTGTTGACAAAGTCCCGCCACTCAGAGAGGCCGTTGCAGCGCCTGTGCGACATGCCAAACTTGGCCAGCAGGCGCTCGTCCAGTCCCTGGTCTGCAAACACCAGCGGCTCCTCGTAGATTGTCTCAAGGTCAGGCGCGGAAAATATGTTTTCCATGGGAATGTTGCACTGAAAATGTATGGTCCGCTTGCGCGGCTCATCAAGCGGCCGCTCTGCCCGCCCTATCACAAAGTCAGGGACAATCCCAATGCTTGCGCTCTGGAGGATTGAGTGCTGGGCAGGCTTTGTCTTCATTTCCCCTATGTTCCTTGGTATCGGCAGATACACAACATGGACATAAACCACAGCGTCCCCGTCAATCTTCATCTGCCTTGCAGCTTCCATGAAAAGTATGTTCTGGTAATCTCCTACAGTGCCCCCTATCTCAATCAGCAGAAAATCTACCCCTGTGCGCTCTGCTGTTGCCCTTATCCTTCGCTTTATCTCGTTCGGGATATGGGGCATTACCTCAACATCCTCGCCCAGGTACTCGCCTGCCCGCTCTTTCTGTATGACCGCGAGGTACACCTGCCCTGTGGTAATGTTGTGATCCTTGTGAAGGTTGATGTCGAGAAAGCGCTCGTAGTTGCCCAAATCCTGGTCTATCTCGCCGCCGTCCTCTGTCACGAAAACCTCGCCGTGCTCTGTCGGCCTGATTGTCCCTGCGTCAATGTTTATGTAAGGGTCAATTTTTATCGCTGTGACAGAATATCCCTGAATCTGCAGAAGCCTCCCGATTGATGCTGTGACAATCCCCTTGCCAAGCCCGCTTAGAACCCCCCCTGTGACAACAATGTACCTGGTTTTGCCCATTACGGATTATTTGGCGTTCCTCGATTGTTAATAAAGTTTGTGATAGGGTTGCCTGGGTACGCAGAGCGCTGGGCCAGTGGAAGGCTATATGGGGTTGGGTTCTGCTGGAAAGACCGGCCAGGGAAAAATCCTTTTGCATCCGGACAATGGCAAGGGAATGGACAGAACAGGCAAGAACCGCCGGTTACGCCTGTGGGCCCGGCTGCCGGGAGGGCGTGCGACCCTACAAAAAAATATATAGGCGTATGTTTTACGCACAGAAATGCCCTGGAAAGCTGCCGGCCTTCTTGCCATACTCGCCCTGTACAGCCCTGCGGCAGGCGAAAACATCAGTGTCCCGGACTGTTCGGTGAGGCTGCACAGGCCCGAAGAACAAAACAGGGAATATGAGCACAAGGCAGTCTATCTCCTGCCGCAGGTTTGGGCTGCAGGCATGCACCTTGGCCCAGTGCTCGAGACCCTGTCCGCAAAATGCCAGGCAGGCATATACAAGGCAATACTTTATCTTAACGAGAAGCATAATGCAACCAGCCTCCTGCTGGAAGGCCTAACCGGCTCGCTGACCCACGAAGATGTTCGCCGTGAGGTGAAAATGCTGGAAAAAATCAAGAGTATGGCATGCCCAGAATGCAGCACTGAATTTGTAGAGGCTTATGCACTGAGAAAGCTGGGCAGAATGCCCGGCCGGCTTGCTGAGCAGACTCTTACAGACAGGCTTGAGACAAGAGGCGCGGAAAACATGGAGTGGCTGCAGGAACAGAAAGACATATACTTCCGGAACCTGACTAAAATGCCCGGAACACGAGACCAGGGGGAAATGGGGGATGTTTGGTTCCGGCGGGCGCAGTATGCTGCACAGAAAACAATTGAGGCCCTGCAGTCGCATGAGGCTGTAATGTTGGTCTATAACCGCGACCTGGCCGGCAGGATAAAAGACAACCTGAAGTCTGTCACGGTTTATGTTGTGCAGCCGCACAGCTGCCAGTCTGACTGATGCGCGGGGGATTTCTGAACCACAACAAAACTTTAATATCAGTTAGTATGCCAAAGGTACATGCGGCTCCGAAGTGTTGTCCTGCCGTTGCTTGTCATTAATATAGCCATGTATGTGCTCCAGTTTGCGCTTGGAAACTGGTTCACCGAGCTGTTCCTGGTTCACAGGGGCGACCTGCTGGCCGCGCCCTACACGCTTCTCACATCAATGTTTCTGCACGGAGGGCTTGACCACATACTCTTCAACATGTATGTGCTTTTCATGTTCGGGCCCCTGCTGGAGTCAAAAATAGGGCCAAAGCGCTTCCTGCTTATTTACCTGGCAAGCGGGCTTATTGCAGGCATTGCGTCAAGTTTTGTGTATGAAAGGGCGCTTGGCGCAAGCGGAGCAATAATGGGCATGATGGGGGTTATCATTGTGCTTCTTCCCAGGCTCCAGGTGCTTTTCTTTTTTGTCATACCAATGCCCCTATGGATTGCAGGAATAATCATTGCCCTCATTGACCTTATGGGCGTGTTCACTCCCGGAGGGGGGATTGCAAACGCCGCACACCTTGCAGGAATGGCCTGCGGACTTATCTACGGGTTCTACCTTAAAGACAGGAGAAAGAAGTTCCAGAGGCGCTTTTCCTCGAGAAGCACAATGGATGAGGGAGACATAGAACAGTACCTGGAACACGGAAGGATTTAGGCTTTCTCAAGAACAGCTGTCTCGCCAGGCTTAGCCCTGTATTTTGCTGCAAAGCTTCCCTGATTAAGGGCAACTTCAATCCGCGAGTAATCATCCTTGAGAAGAACCGGCCTTCCCGGCGCAACATCGCCAAATGTCTTGTGGTATGGCATTCTCACAGCAGCTGTGCCAATCCTTAGGACAATGCTTTCGCCGCGTTCAGCATTCAGCCGGTCAAACTCGTGCTGCAGCACATTCAGGTGTATTGTGCCAAACCTGTTGACATGTATGACCTCGGCACGGATTCTGCCGTCTGAAAAAACCGCCTCTTCATAAGGTGCCCTTGCCAGGGTGCCTGGCTCAAGCTTCCGGCCAAAGCGCTCAATTTTCACGCCAAGCGACAGGTGTGCTGCGGCAGGCGAAAAAACATCCCTGCCATGGAAAAGGGGCGAGACCGGCCTGCGCATGTATTCTTGGTTTTCAAGGGCATGAACCCTCAAAATGCCCCCAAGGAGCCTTGCAACAGGGATAAGCACACCATTGTCAGGGCCTACCAGAAAATCGCCCCTTGCAGTCATTATTGCTATGCCAAGCCTCTGCGTTCCAACGCCGGGGTCAACAACGCATACATGGATGCCAGGCTCAATGCACATGGCAGACTCAAGCGCCCAGGCAGCCTGCCTTACATCGAACGCAGGAAGGCCGTGCATGAGGTGAATAACAGTTTCCCGGGGGTTTATCCTGCGGATGACTGCCTCCATCACACCGCAGCCCTGGCTCTGGACTGCGAAATCAGAGCTTAGAGTAATCATTTTAACGCACCTCTGCAATAAAGGGTGCCTGGGGGCAAGCGTGCATCTGAATAACAGGCATGGCGCCCGGAAAGAAAAAAGGTGTTAAGCCTGCGCCTCTTCCTCTGGGCTGTAGCTTGGGACAGCAGCTTTTGAAATAATCATAATGTCACCGATGCTTTTCACCAGCTGGTGTGGGACAATTACCCCCTTGGCGCTGCCAAGTATCCTGTTCAGGTACGAGTTTCTGGTTGATTTTATGCGCCAGCCAAACACCTTGTTCTGGGTAACAATTGACTCCTCAACATCGCCGAAATACTCGCCGCTGTCAGTAAAAACCTTCATGTCGTATGTCTCGGTGATATGTTTCATATTCAGCATGTTTGACCCTCCTTTAGTACTATTTCCAAATAAAGACCGGAAGTATTTAAATGTTTCTGTGGCCTTCCTGTGCAGGACAATCAAAACATTCATAAACTTAATTATTGAGGATTTTTGGATGCCGCAGGGGATTTAACCCGGACCAGCGGGGTTCTTGGTCATGATTTCCATCCTCCCGTCGCAAGCGGCAGGGTATGTCATCATAAATCAAGGCTACTAGAAAACCCAGCAGTTGTGTGGGCTGTAATGGTTGAATGCGCAGCAATTATCCTTGGAGCAGCCTTCTACTTGAGAAAGAAATAAAAGAGCCGGCGCAGCCCTTTGCATAATGGCGGACCTGGTGCTTATCGGAACCTCCCACATTGCCAGGGAGAGCGTTAGAAAGGTTAAGCGCATAATTGAAGAGCAGCGGCCGAAGGTTGTTGCAGTGGAGCTTGATGCCAAAAGGTATTATGCCCTTGAACAAAAGCCCAGGCACAAGTTCAGCGCATACAGCATTGGCAGGGTGGGACTTAAGGGCTTTCTTTTTGCGCTGGTAGGCAGCTGGATGTCCCGCAAGCTTGGCAGGATGGTCGGCGTAGAGCCTGGCGATGAGATGCGAACAGCGATAAGGACAGCCAAAAGGACAGGCGCAAAGATTGCGCTCATCGATCAGGATATCGAAATCACGCTCGCCCGGTTCTCTGCACACTTTACATGGAGGGAGCGCTGGCAGGTTGTAAAAGACATATTCAGGGGGCTTATCTTCCGGGAAAGGGAGATAGAAAGATACGGCATCAAGGACCTTGACTTTTCAAAAGTGCCAAGCGAGGAGCTCATCGAAAAACTGATATTCATCGTCAAGGAGAACTATCCCAGCATCTATATGGTTCTTGTCGAGGAAAGGAACAGGCACATGGCAACAAAGCTCCGGCAGCTTATGAGAAGCTACCCCGGGGAAAAAATTGTCGCTGTTGTCGGCGCCGGCCACATCAGCGGAATTAGGGCACTTCTGCAGCCTCCGGACTATTCGTTCGGCTATGACTACTGCGGCCAGGACTACAGCACTGTGGCATTATAGGAGGACAAATGGAATGGAAAAAGGATTTTGAGGATGGAAAGGAAATTGTGCTGTGCACATGTACAGACAACAAGCCAAATGCCAACATTGTTGTGTCCCTTGGCTTTGTTGGCAGAAAGCTCCTAATCGCCAACTGCCAGATGAAAACAACTATTGAAAACATTAAATCAAACCCGCGGGTGTGCATTGTGGGTGGCTACTTCAGGGCCAAAGGCAGGGCAGGCATTGAGGAAGATGGGAAGTATCTGGAAATTGCCAGAACCAAAACCAGGGAATATGAAGCCTTTTCAGCTGTGGTTGTGGACGTGGAGGAAGTTTTTGATCTGGACAAAGGCAGAATAGTGAAAAAAGCGCGGGAAGTACATTGAATCCCCTTATCATAGCGTAAGATATATAAACTAAAGTTAATATCTATTAACTAAAATGGACATATATAAACTAAAATTAACAGTTCTCCAGCAGGAAATCCTAAGGTTCTTGATGATACATTCAGGAATAAAATTTACACAAAATCAAATTGCTACCTCTTTAGATGTATCGCCTGCTGCTGTTTCAAAATCACTTCCAATCTTGAGAAATAAGGATTATGTGAAAATAGTAAAGGATCAAACTACCAAGCGATTATCAATTATCCTTAACCGTGATAATCTCAGGATAGTTGATCTTAAAAGAATTGAAAATCTAAAATTATTGGTGGAGTCTGGATTTATGGATTATCTCCGAGAAAATCTACCAGGTAAACAAATTATCTTGTTTGGCTCATATTCAAGAGGGGAGGACATTGAGAGATCTGATATTGATATTGCAGTCATTGGAAAGGAAAAAGTTATTGAAGTGAAAAATTTTGAAAAAAGGTTAAAGAGGAATATCAATATTAATTTCTATAATACTATGCCAACAGATGAAAACTTAAAAAATAACATTATGAGAAGTATAATGCTGGAAGGATGAGATCCTATAAAGAGTTTATTGATAATGAAACCCTTAGAAAAACAAGTGTTGATATAAGTCGGGCAAAGTCACTGATTGAAGACTCAGAAAAAAGATCAAGTTTCCTAGTTGAACTGCTAAAAAATGTGAAAATTACTGATGATAATGCAAATTATATTATAGAAAATGTCTATGAT
>CAZFZC010000003.1:16809-19352 GCA_964523155.1 uncultured Methanosarcinales archaeon | reverse complement strand
ATGGCCTGTTCGTATTGACCTATTGCCTGTTGTGACCACCCCAACAGCATGTACACCCCCACCATCTCCGGATCTATCTCCAACCCCTTCTCCAGCACCTCAACCGCCTTCTCATACTCCCCCTGCTCAAAGTACAACTGGCCCAGGCCCTGGTAGGCATAAGTAAGGTTTGCATTTTCTTCCAGTGCCATGTGGTAATACTCTGCACTTTTGTTATACTCGCCCAGTTTTTGGTAATTCCGCCCCATCCCATCATAAGCCCTGTCTAGCTGAACGCCCATGCCTGCCAGCCTCCCATAGGCCTCAATAGATTTGTTGTACTGGCCGTGCTGGAAATACAAGAGCGCAATTTCCCTTATTGTGTTTGAATTGATATCTGTCTCAAGCGCTTTCTTGTAGTATTCAATAGCTTCCCTGTACATTTTCTGCTTGTGATACACCTGCCCCATGAGGTGGTTAAGCAACGCATCGTCCGGGTTCTTCATAAGCCCTTTTTCAAGCATTGCAATTGTATCATCATACCTCTGAGCTTTCATAAGCGCAATTCCCTCGGCAGCATAGTCCGGCCTGCTTACATAATACGCAAACACCCCGGCCCCCACAAGGAGCAGGATGACAATCCCCGCAATAATCCTCTTCCTTCTCTCTTTCTTCAGGTGCTCCTGTGCGTGCCCGACAGCCCCTGCTGCTTTCTCCAGCGCGGCGGTTATCTCCTTATGCGAAAGCCCCCTGCCAAGCTCCTTCTGAACATAATCAAGAAGCTTATCGTGAATACCCAGCACATGGCGGCGTATGTGCTCTGCCACAACATCGCTCCTGTGCCCTGCCCGCTCAAGCGCAGCGCTGATGTCAGAGTAGTCAAATCCCTTCTCAGTCTCCCTGTCAATGTAGTTAAGCAGTGCCTTGTCTGTCTCCCTGAAAAAATGCGCAAGGTGCTGCTCAACTGCCTCTTCACTGTGCCCTGCGCGAAGGAGCCCCTCGCGGATAAGCTTTTTGTCAATGCCCTTTGAAAGCTCCTTTTTTATGCGGCCAAGGACTTTTTTATCAAGGCTCTTCATGTAGCCTGCAACATCACTTTCCACTGCGCCGGGCGATTTCGCAGCGTGAAGAAGCCTTTTTTTCACTTCCTCATGGCTCCTTCCTGCTGCAAGCTCTTTTTTGATAAACTTAAGAAGCCTCCTGTCAACACCCTTCATGTAGTGCTCAAAATGTCTGAGCACCTTCTGCTTCTCATGGCCGCTCTTTTCGAGCTCTGCAACAATCTGCTCCTTCGAGGCACCCTTGCGAAGCTGCATCTCAATGTAGTCAAGAACATACCTGTCCATCAGGAAAGCATAAGCCAGGTATATTTAAGTAGTTTTATACTAACTGGGCGGTAGGCACACGCCTGCTGAATCCACCATTCGGCATTCATGAAGGGTGCAGAGTAAGGAGATGGCATTATGTCCAGATCTCTTGGCTTTCCAGGAATAGATTTCAATATTAGCAGATAAGAACATACAGCAGTTTTCTGTTAATTTTGAAATATGGGATTTGCGAAACTGCTCCTGGCAAAACACCAGCATCCAGGAACTGCTTTGCCTATGAAGCATGGCAGTTTGCCAGCCGCCCCGTGCCTTACCCTTTATAATCACCAGCAGAAAAATAAAGGGTAATTCTTGGTGGATATCTGCGCTTTGAAGGGTATGTATGCCGCCCTAAGGACAACCAAGCCCTGTGTTTTTTTGGCAGGCAGATGCCGCTCGGCTGAAAATTCGTTTGCCCAGGATTATCAACAGCCCCATGGACACACTATGTTTAAATACAAAAACATATCCGAAAAGAGAGATGCGCCTGCTAAACCTCATTGGCATGGGAAAAGCCATAGTCATGCACAGGCTCGGCATAAACACACCTGTCAACGTCATGTGGCGGATAACGAACCAGTGCAACAGCCACTGCAGCTACTGCGGTATTTGGAAAAAGAAACAGAAGGAGCTGACAACTGCGCAGATACTTAAGATTATGGAGGAGATGAAGGGGCTTGGCACCCAGAGGATAGGCTTTGTCGGCGGGGAAGCCCTCTTAAGAAAGGATTTTGGAAAAATCCTTGGCCGCGCCAGGCAGCATGGCTTTTACACAACCCTTGTCTCCAACGGCTGCCTTGTCCCTGATAACATGCCTGTCCTAAGGAAGCTTGACTGCCTCGTGATAAGCTTTGATGGCAGAAAGAAAAACCACGACAGGGGCAGGATGAAAGGCTCCTACGAAAACGTCATCAGGGCCTTTGGCGCCTGCAAAAACAACAAAATAAGGGTCCTGACAAACACAGTCCTAAACAGGCACAACCTAAAGGACATTGACTTTGTCCTTGACACAGTCAAATCCTACGGCTTTTGCGCAACATTCAACCTTCTGCAGGGAGGCGAGTACCCAAAAAACTCTGACTACAGAAAAGCACTGCGCCACCTTTTGAAGAGAAAAGAGTCAGGCGCGCCCATTGTCCTTTCAAAGAAGGCAATAAGGTTCCTGCTCAGGTGGCCTGACTACAGCAAATGCATGAC
>CAZFZC010000003.1:14464-16799 GCA_964523155.1 uncultured Methanosarcinales archaeon | reverse complement strand
ATGACTGATAAGGGGGTAAAGGGCTTTCGGTGCTATGCAGGAGAGCTGATATACAACATTGACACCGACGGAAAAATCGCCGCCTGCGACATCATGACGCATGCAAGAGAAAACCCAAGCGCTGCAGAGCTCGGGCTTAAGGAGGCAATGCGCCTTGTTAGAAAAGACTGCAAGGCATGCACCTGCGCGCATGTCATTGAATACAACTACATGTTCTCGCTTTCGCCCTCAGTCATAAGAGACTGGGCGAGGGCTGTGTTTTAGCTCGGCCATTCTACTAAAATTAAACTCGGGTTTATGAAAAGTAAGAATTAGCCTGTGCACTTATTAATCAGCGCCCTGGGGCATTTGGCAGCTTCTGCACATAAAGTATGTGGGCAAGTCTTCGCTTGAAAGGAATAAAACGCTCAATCTCGGCCCATTTTGAAAGTGCCCAGAGAAGAAGCCCTGCCGGCACTCTGCCCCTTGCCCGAAGCCCGGGGGGAAAGGGCGGGATGTCAACATATCCTGTCCTATAGCCTGCAAAATCCTGCGGGGAGTAGCCTAAAAGGCCGGTCAGCCCGGCATGGCTTCTGTTGGCAATGTTTGGGGCGAACACAAGGAATGCAGGCGCTTTCTCAAGAAGGCCCATGTACTCTGCAAAACCATGCCTTTGCATTGCCTCGCATGACAGAATAACATCAAATGCAGGTGAGGGCCTGCGAAGGACAATTGGTTTCTCCAGGCCTGCCCTTCTTACCAAATCCAAAAGCCTGCTCAGCTTCCGCAGCCTGTCATCCCAGACATGCGCCTTAATTCCGTGCTGCTGGCAGAACCAGAACAAATCCAGGCTGAAGCCGTACTTCTCAGGCAGGCCGTATATCAGCGCGGTTTTTGGCAGGTGCGCAAGAACCCTGCGTAAATGCCTGTATTTTGCAAGATATTCATAGGCAGTCCCTAGCCCCTGCCCTTCAAGTTTTGCCAAATAATGGAACTTATCGCGCAATAAAGCCATTTTTCCTGTACCATTCAAATGTCTGCCTAAGCCCCTCTTCAAGCGGAGCAGGTCTCCAGCCAAGCCTGTGGAGTTTTGCTGTATCAAAGGTCCTTGTGGATGTGAAAAAGTCAATCCGGGACTTTGAGAGCCCGGGGACTATGCCAGACAGGGCCCTGGCAGCTTGTTCCGCAACCCTGAGCACCCTTGGAGTCCTGCCAAGCATCGGCGCAGCAGTGGCGTAGAGTTCTTCGAGGCTAAGTGCCCTTTGCCCTGCAACAATATAGGTTCCTGTTTTGTTCAGGACTTTTTTGGCAGCAGACACTACGTCTCCGACATATGTGGGGTGCATCAAATTTTTTCCGCTGCCTATCAAAGGGAACATTGGCCGCTGCATAGCCTTCCAGAGCGAAAGAAGGTGTATATCATGCGGGCCGTACACCAGCTGTGGCTGAAGTATGGCATGGTTTTTATACCCTCTTACAAGCCTTTCTGCCTCTGCCTTGCTTCTCTCATATTCGTTTGTCGGACGGATGGGGCTTTGCTCGTTGCCGTTCACAACATGCCCATAAACGCCTGCTGTGCTGATGTGAACAAACTTCTGCCTGCTGCATTTTGCAAGCAGCTGCCTCACAATTTCTGTGTTCTCTGTGCAGTCGCCCTTTCCGCCAAGAACCCCGGCACAGTTCACAACAACATCGTAACTGTCAAACCCAGAGCCCCAGGGGATTTGTTTTGCCTTGAGCCCGCATTTTCTTCGGACCATGCAGTCTGCACCAAGGCTTTCTGCCATGTTCCTGCCGATGAACCCGTTTGCCCCTGTTACAAGGATTCTCATTTTAGCAGAATGCCCCCGGCTGACCACGGGCTCATGGCCAGGTTGGCATAGTATGCGCTTAGCAATTCGCACCTGCAGCCCCTTGCCTGCGCCCGCACTTCAGATGCCCCTGCACTGTTCCAGGCCTTTTCAAAAGGCTCCTTTGCAAGGTTTCCCATTCTCTGGCACTTGACTGCACAGCCCCACAGCTCGCCGTCATAGTTGACGTGGGCAAACGCCCTGCCAGCATAGCACCGCAATCTCCGGCCCCTAAGCATAGAGTGGTAGCCTTTCCTCAGGATGCCCCTTAGCCCTTTGTACTGCAGCCCGGATATTTCAGAAAAATATTCTTTGGGCCCGACATCCTGGCCGAGGTTCCCAAGCTCTTTCCTGTTTTCAGCAGGCTGGAATATGTGCCCGACGCCAAGCCTTTTTGCAAGGGCTGCAACCTTTACCGCTTCGCCCGGGTTATAGGCAGAGACAACTGTGTGGATGGAGACATCTGCCACCCCCATTAGCGCAATGCAGGTCTGCACAGCAGAATC
>CAZFZC010000003.1:3483-14454 GCA_964523155.1 uncultured Methanosarcinales archaeon | reverse complement strand
AAAACACTTCATGCCCCGCAGCCTGTCATGCTTTTCGCCGATTGCATCAATTGATACGTTGACATTAAGCCCTTGCCTGTATGTTCTGCGAAGCCTTCCAAGGTCGCCTGCAGCCTTCTTTGCCAGGGTTCCGTTTGTGGCAATTGTAATATGCCTCGGCCTGTTTTGCCCTGCAACAGAAAGCAGGAGTTCTGTGAAATCTTTCCTTAGGAACGGCTCTCCGCCGGAAATCACTGCCCAGTACAGCCTTCCCACACCGGAAAATATCTTTTTCCAGACATGAGCAGGCATGTCTTCTGGCTTTTTTCCCCATATCCTGCATGTGCGGCAGCGCGAGTTGCACCTTCCTGTCACAGAGTAGGTCATGGAAATAGGCCTCTGGAAAAGCCGGGAACACACAACTGCCCTGGCAAGCTGCTTCATTGCGGCCTCAGGGCAGGTATTATCCCCTTTTCAATATAGCCCCGCTGGACCATGTTGCATTTGTCCCTTAAGCTGCAGCCTTTGCACTCAGGGTTATGCAAACTGTCTTCGAGGAAAATTCTCCCCCACTGTTTTTCCATGCTCTGAAAAGAGCTTATCCGGATTCTGTAATCTTCTGGAAGCTTAACAAGCTTTGCGCTTTCATCGACTCTGAGCTGGCAGAGGGGAATGTTTAGGAACCTGAGGGCAATGCCATGCCCTGCCATTTTCGAGATTGTGCGTTCCAGAACAGGCCTTACAACCCTAAAGCTCTCAACCATGCAGCCCCAATGTACGTTTCTCATGAACTGCCCCATATAGGGCATCCTTACGTGCAGGTTAAACTGCCATTTGTCAGGATACCTGTCCAGAACATCGAGTAAGAAGTCAGTTGCCTTCTCCAGATTATTCAGGTTCTGTTTCGTGATAACAAAAACCGCAGTAATTGTCTTGCCGGATAGCATTGCTGCATGCACTGCATTTCCTATTCCAAGAAGCCTGGTCTTTTCCCTTTCAGTCAGTTTTTGCCTCTCAATGTCTGATATGGAAACGCACATGCCCCCATTTTGTGCTCCTGCCAGGACATCCCTCAGCCTGAATGCGTTTGCCTTCTCGGCAAACATCAGCGCGTTTGTGTTAAGATAGGAACTAACCTCGCTGCCTTTCTCATAATAGAAATAGTCCATCACTTCCCAGAACCTGCTGTGCTCAGTGGGTTCGCCGCCAGAGAGTATTGCAATCGAAAAGTCGTGGGTCTTTCTTGCGTGCTCGTAGTTGTCCTTTATCTCATCAAGGCTCATCTCTTCAGGAATTAGCCCCTGCCTGGCCATTTCCAGCTGCCCTTTATTAAAGCAGAACCTGCACCTCTGGCTGCACTTGTTAGTTATGTCAAATGTGGCCGCAACCCGCTCATAACGCATGTCCAAGAGAAAATTACATGTTTTTTATAAATACTTCCAGAAAATCAGCCTTGCCCAGTCAACAACAAAACTGAAATGCTCGCGCGGGCCAAGCTTGCTTGCGCCATGCTTCCTGCTCCGGAAAACATAAGGAACCTCAACAACCTTCCGGCAGCTGCCCTTCACAAGGATTTCCAGGAGAATCTTGTAGCCCCGGGACTCAAACCTTACGCCTTTTATGACCCTGCGCCTAAGACAGAAACATCCTGACAAGGGATCTTTTACGTCTGTCAGAAATCCTGCAAGGAATGTCGCAACCCGGCTTACAAGTCTCCTGTGCGCTGGCCAGTGCTCGACCCTGCCCAGAAAAACGCGCCTGCTGGCAACTGCAATGTCTGCTCCGGCCCGCACTTCCTTGACAAGTGAGACAAGGGTTTCTGGCGGATGGCTCCCATCAGCATCCATTGCAGCAAGTATGTCGCCTTTTGCAACTGAAAAACCAAGCGCAACAGCACCTGAGAGCCCAAGGCGCTTCTCCCTGTGAACTGCCCTGGCCAGGCCTTCGGCCTGCAGCCGTTGTGCAATTCTGCCTGTCCCGTCAGGGCTGTTGTCATCCACGATGACCACTTCAGCTTCAGGCAGGACCTTTCTTATCTGGCGCAAAAGCGGCCTTATGTTGCGGCTTTCGTTGTACGTCGGCAGAATCACGCTCAGGCCCATGGTAGGCCGGCAGGAGGCAAAGTTAATAAATCTTGCCTGACAGCGCAGTTGCTGATGGCAACAGTAAGCAGCAGGTGCAACAACAGTTGTGTAGTCTGCGCTGCACTCGGCAAGCTTTCAGCAAAAGATGCTGATGCGCTTCCCAAAGACGCAGTCCTTGCCTGCAGCAGCGAGATGCATCCGCGCTTCATGGATATGCTGCAGAAGATGCCCGGGAAATCAGTTGTGCTTGAAAGCAACGCAAGGATGTTTGCGTATTCAAGCTATGCAGAATCAGCCGGGCCGTATCTCAAGGAGGTTCGGGTGCTGCTGTTTGGGCAAAATGAAAAAGAGCATGATGCAAACACAAGAACCAAAGGCAGCTACGCCCAGGCAATGGCAGGCATCAGAAACCTCGGAAAATACAGGATACCTTTTGCTGTCACGACGGTGTTTTCGCCGGCAGAGACGCCTGTTGCAGGAGTGCTGCAGGAGATTGTGCTTGAGCTTACGCACGCCTGCAACCTGGACTGCAAAGCCTGCTTCAACAAGTCTGGCAAAAGCGAGCAGATGCTTGACTCTGACCTCGCAAAAGCCATAATTGACAGCTGCAAGGGGCTTCTCAGAACTGTCAGGTTCAGCGGCGGCGAGCCCCTGCTGAGAAAAGACCTCTTCGGGCTTATGGAATATGCAAAGGAAAAAGGTTTTGCAGTCTGGCTTAACACGAACGCAACCCTTGTAACACGTGAAAATGCCAGGAAGATAGCAGGGCTTTGTGAGAATGTTTTAATTCCGTTCAACGGCTGGGACAGGATGTCGGATTCGCAGTGGAGCGGCAAAGACGAATTTGAAGGCAAGCTTAAGGGCGTACGCTTTCTTTCGGACGCAAGCGTCCCTGTCCTTCGTGCCGGAACTGTTGCAACCAGAGAAAACGTGAGGAACCTTGGAAAGATACGCAGCCTGACGAAAAACCTTTCATCCTGGGAGCTATACAGGCCGATACCCGTGACGCGCCAGGAAGAGCTTGATGCATCGCTTCTGGCAGAACGCATTGCAGAAATCTCGCTTGAGATGGGTTCTGTAGTGCCTGTTGCAAACAGCATACCGTTCTGCATGCACGACATGGACGCAATGAATGCGCTTTGCCTTGGCGCAGCGTCGGACGACGGCCATGCAAGAATGGTTGTTGACCCTGCCGGGTTTGTTAAGCCAAGCTATTTCATAAATGAAAATCTTGGCAGCCCTCTTGACCTTTTGGCCTGCTGGAACCATGATTTCATGAAGAAGATGAGAGAACTAAGGTTCCTTCCAGAGGTATGCAAGAGCTGCAACTACAAGGACAAGTGCCGCGGCGGCTCAAGATACGCTGCATGGCGTTGCAACGGCAGCTATTCTGCAAAAGACCCGCTTATGCCCTAGCGCTCAACCATTTTCCAGACAGTATGGTCCTTTCTGCGCAGATAGTCGAGCAGCCCAAGGAGCCTTGACAGCCCTTCGAGCACAAGGGCACAGGCAAACACATGCAAATTCGAAAGCCTTAGAAGAGAGAACGCCTTCATAAGCACCCTGAAATTACCAAGCGATGCCGGCCTGTATCCGTTTCTGGCAAGCTGCAGGTGGCCGCAGTATATCCGCCTCCTCTGCCTGACGAAATCCAGGCAGTTTGCGGGACCGCGATTTCTGACAACTGCATCCGGCGCATACCTTGCACTGTAGCCCTTCTGCTTCACAAGCATTGCAATGCATTCCTCATCAACAGCAGTATCCGGCAGGCGCTCAAAGACTTTTCGAAAGCCCATCATCTCGCCGAACTTCGGACTTGACTTGGAAATCGCGTGGTGCAGTTTCCACTGGAATGTAACCACACTGGCCAGAAGGCCCCTGGCAGGAAAAGGAACAGGCCTGCACCCAACAATCCCGACTTTCGGGTCTTCCAGCGGCTTGAGCAGGGCATCAATCGCCCCTTCCTGCGGCAACACATCAGCACTTAGCAGGACAAGGGTATGGGACCTTGCGCTTGCAAGAAACCTGTTAACTGCTGCTGCCTTGCCCTGTCTGTCATCCTCCCTTATGACAGTTGCCCCCCTGCTCGCCGCTATCCTGTTTGTCCCATCAGTGCTTGAGGAAACCATAAATACCTCTGTGGCCCGGGCCCCAATCACTACATCAAGCAGTTTCCCGATGTTTTTCTCCTCGTTGTGCGCGATTACGCCAACAGAAAAGCGCATAAGAGGGGTTTTGCAGGCCTTTATATAAAACCTGCCGCAATATTTATATACGAGCACAGCCAGAACAGGCCCCATGAAAAAGGGGCTGCTCTTTGTGCTTGCTTTTCTTTGCGTCCAGGCAGCAATGGCTGCAGAAAACAATGCAGACACAATCACTGTAACCTGTAGGTACAGTGACTCAAGCCAGGTTTCAAGCAATTCTGAGGCTGGTGACACAGCGAGCACTGTTGCAGATGAAGACACAGACTGTGCTGTTGAAGGGGATGTGACCTGCACGACAACTGTTGACTGCCAGTGCCCTAATCCTGACCCAAATGGAGGGGACCTGGGCCCGGACATGTGCGATGCAGGGGGAACGTCCAGCATCAGCAGCGTGGCCTACACTGTCAACTGGGACACAAACTCCATCCAATGCCTGGCAGCAGGCTGCGGCAACGGCCAGTGGAACGTGGGCTTTGAGGCAGGAACCACAGGGAGTTGCTGTGCCGCAGGCCAGGGAGAGTCATATGAGACCAGCGAATGCGCTGCAGGAGACCCGCAGGAATACGAGCCCTGTGCAGCTGACGCAACAGACCACTGTTGCGACAATTCAGGCGACTGCGTGTATTCAGACGCCTGCTACACATCCGGCGCAGCCTACAACCTTGACGGCAGTGCAGGAAACGATGCTGTCTGCGACACAAGCGTCTGGTACGACTGCGATGCGACAGCAGGCCGATGCACTGCTTGCGGGTTCAATTTTCTTACAGGAGGAGAGGGCTCAGGCTTTGGCGAATACAACACAGGCTCTGAGACAGAATGCTGTGAAGATGACGCAGGGGAGTTCTACAGCTACAAGGATGCATATTCAGTCGCAGGAAGCCTTCACATTGCCTGGGCAGACCAGCCTGGCGATAATGCATGCTGCGACAATGCAGCAGACTGCGTGGAGTCAGGCAGCTGCTACTCAGACGGTGTTGCGCAGGCCGGCCTAAACCCAGGGGGAACAGACAATGCAGGGTTCTGCCGTGCAGGAAGCAGTGAATGGCAGGATGTTGACGGCGACCAGGCAAGCTGCGAAGCCTTGAACCTCAACTGGAGCACTGCAGGAGAGGCAGGAGTCGGGGAATATGGTGATGCAACCGACGGGGGCGACGGAACAACCGAGTGCTGCGGGGATGACACTGACGAGTACATGGTTGCAAACAACGGCAAGGAGAACTGCTGCACCCATGCAACTGACTTCATGTACGGCCCAAGCCTCTGCGGCGATGTGACAATGAAGCGCAGCGTCTACGGGGTTGTCTACGGCCAGCAGCCGGACATGACTTACCTGCCCCTGCAGGGCGTGCAGCTGGAAGTCCGCTGGCAGAATTTCAGCATCGCAAACAAAGACATAACTGATGCCCTTGGAGAGTACAACATCACAACAATCGTCGGGGACAGTTACTTCCTGAGTGTCCTTAAGGCAGGATATGACAGCCCGACAATGCCTCTGGACCTTTCATTTGACCTTGAGAAAGACATTTACCTTAACCTCACAAGCGACTGCAGGGAAGACTGCACGCGCTGGGACGGGATAGACTTCCGCTGCGACAAGACCTGTGATGGGATAAACAACTGCCTCTATGACCCTTCAGTAACATCAGACTTCCTTTCAGGCACAACCATGAAAGATGCGTGTGACGACAAGCTGTCTGGATGGAGTGTTGCGCACAACAGCACCCACCTTATCAAGTGCTGCAATCAGGGGTACAGGGAGATATCGCCGGAAATCAAGGCGGGAGTTGAGCCTCCTGATGAAGTCAGAAACGCCCAGACATTCTACGCTGGCTCCCTCAACTACGAGGAGGACGGCCAGCTCTACGGCCTTTACATCGTGCTGTATGACACAGAGTGAAGGCTTTAAATACTTACGCACAACACCAGAAACCATGATAGACATTGTGATTGGAGACGCTGCAAGTTTCCGCAGGCAGGCAGAAGTCCTTGGGGTAGAACAGCTGTGCGCGCATGGCGGCGACTATTCCCTTGCACGCGGAAAGGACGTATTTGCCTGCCAGCCGAAAGACATCAGGAAATGCCTGGCAAAAGAGGGACCGGACATTATATATGGGCTCGAAGAGATGCACGCCCATGACGGGCTGCACCAGCGCGGCAGCGGGCTCAACCATATTCTCTGCCGCATGGCCAGGGACAACGGCGTGGCAGTCGGCTTCTCGTTTGCCTGTGTCCTGGCAAGCAGGCGGCGCCATGTTGTTATCGGAAGGATGATGCAGAACATTTCGCTCTGCAGGAAATTCAAAGTGAAGATGGTTGTCGCAAGCTTTGCGCAGACCCCGTGGGAAATGCGTGCTGAAAAAGACCTTGTGGGCTTCTTTTCTCTCCTTGGCATGCACCCAAAAGAGGCCCGGGCCGCACTTTTTGAGGTCGGCAATATAGCCAGGAGAACCCGCGGGAAAAATAAGCGCATCTGCGACGGCGCAAGATACGTGTAAACCTTTTTATATGCGTTTTCACTCTGTCCAAAAATGCGCATTCTTGTTACCGGAGGAGCGGGTTTTATCGGCAGCCATCTGTGCAGGGAGCTTACCAGGCAGCACAGTGTAGTGTGCTTTGACAACCTGACAACCGGAAAGCTCGAAAACGTGCCTGACAAGGTAGACTTCGTAAAGGGCGATGTCCATTCGGTTGACATTGCAAAGGTCTTCAGGCAGAGATTCGACATTGTCTTTCATTACGCTGCAACTGTCGGAGTCAGAAGGTGCCTTGAACAGCCCGGGCTTGTCAGGAAGGACTATGAGGCTGCAAAGACCATCGCGCACCTTTGCATCGCAAACAGGGTCAGAAGGCTCGTGTTTGCATCATCGTCTGAAGTTTTTGGCTGTGCCGGGGGCAAGAGGCGCTATTACGGAGAGATGAAGCTTGCGGCAGACAAATACCTGGGGGATTGCGCAGGCAAAGGCCTGAAGTATACTTCGCTGCGGTTCTTCAACGTCTATGGTCCGGGCCAGATAGGAACCGACTATGGTTTTGTCGTTGCGAAATTCATCAGGCAGGTTCTTGACGATAAAAGGCCGATTGTATACGGCGACGGAAGCCAGACCCGGGATTTCGTATACATCGATGACAATGTAGAGGCTGCAATCGCAGCGGCCTTCTGCAGGGAGGCAGAAGGGAAGGAAATCAGCATAGGCACAGGCAGGACAACAACCGTCCTTGAGCTCGCAGAAAACATCATAGCCCTGTGCAAGAAAACCTTTGCGCCGGTATTTGCCCCTTCTCCTGTTCCTGACATCATGCACAGGGTTGCTGACACCGCAGAAATGAAGAAGACACTGTTGTTTGAGCCCAAGGTTACGCTTACTGAAGGGCTGAGAAAGATGATAGAGGGAAGTAAATGAAGATAATTTTTGTTCAGGCGCCGTTTGGAATGTCCTGGATGCCTTCCTTGGGCGTAGGGTATTTAAGGGGGGCTCTGGAGGAGAAGGGACATAATACTAGCTACCTTGACCTTTCTGCGGTCCTGTATAAGGAAGCTGCCCTGCACGGGCTGGACACTCTAAGTGTAATGCCCATTTATCCAAAGAAAGTGGTTGGTGATTTTATCAGTTTCTGGTCAAAGTACATTTCAGAAATGAAGCCGGACATTGTTGGTTTCAGCGTGATGAAAGAGTCCTATGCATACAGCATAATGCTTGCAAGAGAAGTAAGAAAATGTGGTGCGAAAATTGTGTTTGGAGGGCCGCTTCTATCTAGTCCCACAATACTTCGAAGTATGATAAAAACCCCGTATGTAGACTATCTAGTGCCTGGAGAAGGTGAGAACGCCGTTGCCGAATTGGTGCGTAACCTAAACAAGCAAGATAAAATTGTGACAGCAAAACAGGTTGACCTCAACAGGCTTCCAGTCCCTCTTTTTAACAAATCAAATAGGCTTATAGGAGGACCTTATAGTATGTTGCCTGCTGCAATAAGTAGGGGATGCATCTATAAATGCACGTTCTGTGGCTATAGGTTGGTGCATGGCCACTACAAGCAAAGAAAGATAAGGCTGGTTGTAGATGACATGGAGCATGGAATGCGCAATTGTGGTATTGACACTTTCTGGTTTTGTGACAATCTTATGAATGGTAGAAAAAACAACCTGCAGGAATTATCAGATGAAATAATGGACAGAAAATTGAAATTTTACTGGGGGGGTTATATTGTACCAGACAGGGTTTTTGGCCGAAGAGAATTCGGCAAAATGTATATGGGCGGGTGTCGGTTTCTTAGGATAGGTGCCGAAAGTGGAAGCCAAATAGTGCTAAACCACATGAGAAAAGGCTCACGAATAGAAAACTTTGAAAAAACCCTGTACAATGCATATCATGAGGATTTACACATTCGTCTGAGTCTCATGGTTGGATACCCTGTGGAAGATAATTTTCAATATAAGAAAACTTTTGACTTCTTGCTTTGCAACAGCCCTTTTTTCAATTCTGCGAAGGTCTTTGAGTATGGTTATGAAAAGGAAAGACTTGAACCTGACAGCATCCTACACCTGTTAAACGATTTGCCGTTCTCGGTCAAATATAGACGGAGAAAAGTCTTGCTACTATTTACAAATGTTGTTGCCTATGGGGTGGCTGCTGATCTTCTTCTCACAGACCCAAACTACCGCACCCACAAGAACCCAAAAGGCTTTCGGCAAATGTTCAAGCGGCCCCTCGTTGTCGAGGATGTCTATTACACAGACACAGCCAACCACAGTGTAAAAATCCATAAGAGCGTCCGGTTCAACATGCCGGACAGGGCAGCCTTTAAGGATGGCTCAGTCCTCCTGCGGCCCCTCCCTCCCTGCGTCAGGCCAGGGGGCTCTTGCGAGGACTGCAAAGAACTTGTCAGGATAGATGGAGAGATCAAGGCATGCGGGCTTTACCTTGACCGTGACTTTAAGGCCTTGCCGGAAATATCTGCCTGCAAATCATGCCCGAAACTGGCGAAGTGCTATCCCTGCTACTATGCACCAGAGGCTGCATTTGTCACACTCTGACCTTTTGCACACATCCCCGGCATGCAATAACCGCGAAATCCCTGAGCACTAGAGGCCTTGCCATGACAGGCGCAGTAACATTCTGCTTTCTCAGGCTGTAGTCTGCCAGGTCTAGAACATAGAAGAACCCGCCGGTGCAGCCGAAGTGCACTTTGGCATTGACTGTTGTGTGACCAAAGACCGCACCTTCTGTATTCACTACATGGAGAATCTTTCCGCTTCTGTCAAGAACAAAAAGCCTTTTTGAAAGCGTGCCTGCCAAAACCCTGCCGTCAACAAGCTCAGGCGTGCTGTAGATGCAGGTTCCAAGCTTCCTTTTCCATGCTGTCTTTCCTGTCCTTGTCTCAAGACACCAGAGCTCGCCGCCATGGCTGCCAAAATAGACAAACCTCTCATCAAAGCAAAATCCCATCTTGACCTCTGCCTCGACAAATTTTTTCCAGAGCAGCTTTTTGTCCTTGGCCGCATATACATAGAAATCATTGCATCCAACAACAGCAATGCCTGTTTTGGGGCAGACTCCTGGCGAGGAGTGTATGTAGTGCCCCGTCTCAATATGCCATAAGTGCCTGCCGGACATATCGCATGCAACAAGCGCGCCGTTTTTGTTTCCGAATTCCGCACCGAAGTATATTGTGTTCTCATGAATGAAAGGAGAAGAGCCAATCCATTCTGCAAGCCTTCTTTTCCAGAGGACTTTGCCAGACTTGTTCACGCAGTACAGGCACCCGTTGTATGCGCCGTAGTAGGCCTTGTTCCCGCAGACCAAGGGAGAAGAGAGTATTGCCTTGAAATTATTGATCCTGTCGTCAACCGACCAGAGGACCCTCCCGCTCTTAAGGCTGGCGCAGATGAACCGCGACTCGTTTGTGCCAAAGACAACACTGTCATGAAGCAGCGCTGGGGCAGACCTTGGAGCCTCAAATTCTGCCATGTTGACATCCCCAATCTTCCAAACGGCCCTTTCTTCCTCTTCTCTGCAGGCCGTTTTCAGGCAAAGCTCCTCTGCGCTAAAGAGCCATTCGGTCCGGATTCCCTGAAGCCTGAGACTGTCAGAGGCTGCCATGTCCCTGCAAAGTATTGCGACAATGCCCTCGACCTGGTAGCCGTTCTCTTCTGCAACCCTGACAGCGTCAAATACCAGGCCGTTTTCCCTTATGATATCATCAAAAATAACAATCTTTTCGCCGGGCCTGTGGTCGCCCTCGACAATCTTGAGCAGTCCCTTCTGCTTGGGCCTGTACCGAAAGAAGACTGCACTCGTCCTCCTGCCGCCAATATTTGCCAGAAGAGAAACCGAAGACGCAAGCAGTGTCCCTGCCACGGTCAGGGCACCGACAGTCTGCGCCTTAAATGCCCTAATCTTTTCCAGGAAGAGCCTCCTGATGATGGGACCGGTCTCGGTGCCCAGTATCGCTTCGCGAAAGTCAAGAGTGTAGTGTGAAGGTGAACCGTCAGGCAAAACACCCTGGGAGTACTTGACTGCCGAATCTATCAGCATTGTGCGGAGTCTTTCCCTGCTCATCTTATGGCAACCGCCCTGTCCTTCATGCAGACGACAATATGCCTGCCGGCAGCTATCGAAAATATTGGCTCTGTGACATCTACCTTTCGCTGCAGCGTCCCATCAAGACCAAGCACATAAACCCTGCCGTCCTGGCCGCCA
>CAZFZC010000003.1:0-3473 GCA_964523155.1 uncultured Methanosarcinales archaeon | reverse complement strand
ATATGTAATCTGCCTTGGCTGCCGGGTCTGAGAGAACCTTGCCATATGTCCTGTAATACCAGAGCATGTTCCCCTCCCTGCTGAAACAGAACAGCCTGCCTGTTGTCGAGGTGCAGTATATCCTGTCTTTGTGCATAACTGGCCTTGAACATGTTGAAAGGTCAAGCTTTCTCTGCCAGAGCACCCTGCCTGAAAAATCCAGGCTGTAAAGGACCCCTTCAGCTGTCGTGGCATAGATGTTGTCAGATACAGCCACGCCCCGGACACTGCCAATCTTTGACTCAAAAAGCAGTTTTCCGCTGTCAACAAGCACAAGCCCGTCCTGTGTCCCTGCAACTATTCTGCCTTTGTGCAGGCACATTGCATTTACAGGGGCAAGCAACAGGTGCCATTTCACACCCCCTTTTTCGTCTGCTGCAAACATGACTCCTGATTTTGCATAATCTGCTGCAAACACCACATCGCCTGCTGCAACAGGGGGCACGCGCACGCAGTCCCCGCGCTTCTTTTTCCAGAGAATTCTCTTGCGCGACAGATCATATGCCAGCGCATATCCGTGCATGGTACCGGCATAAAGGATTTTCTCTCTGAGTGCAAAGACAGGCTCGGCTGCCTCCAGGCTCCATCCTTCTCCCGCTATCTTCACGCTGTCAGCAAAAACGGCCTCTTCCCCACGCATCTGTGCCCTGGGTGTGCCTATAAACTCCCTCTCCCAAACTATATCCGGCTCCTCTATTCTTGCAATGTCAGAGTAGCCTGTCCTGTTCATAAGCCACAGGTCTTTGAGGTCATAGAGCCACTCGACCCGCAGGCCCAGCCCCTGTAGCTTCTTCCTGCCAAAATTGTCAAAGTTTACGATAACAACTGCGCCTTCGGCCTTCGCGCCTGCTGCCCTGACTGCGCTTAGCGCGTGCAGAAGCGAGTGTCCTGAATTTGTAAGGTCGTCTATCAGGACAACAGAATCTCCTGGCTTCAGACTGCCTTCCACAAGCTTTTGCAGGCCGTTGTACTTGGCTTCCTTTCTTACAATAAACCCTTGAAGATGCCTGCTCTCCAGTTCCGCCATAACTAGAAGCTGCGGCACCAGTGCCTGGGCTGCAATCTGCGGGCCTCCGACAACCCTGCTTTTGAACGTCTTTAGTTTCTCATAGAGCAGGCGTGAAACAAGAACAGAGCCTTCCGGTGTAAGTATTGCCTCCCTGCAGTCCACAAGCCACCTGCAGACCTCGCCGTTTCTGTCAATCCCCTGGCTTAGCTTGACTGCCCTGTCAAGCATAATCTGCCGGAAATCGTCCCAGTCTCCCATCCGGGTGCGAATGGCGCTTTGCTATAAAAACCCTTGCGTCTGCCAAAGATTTATATACGCAAAAGGGCTTCTGGCAGACGCATGAAAAAGCTAAATATCCTCTACCACAAAGACCATGCCGAGCTTGTCCTCAACCCGAAGATATATCCGCTGGAAACTGTGTTTTCTGCAGCATACATCCTTACAGACAGGGCGTACATTGTTGTTGACGGCGACCCGCAGACATCGCTTGTTGTGAGGATAATGCCAAAAAAAGGGAGCATTGCGGATGCTGCCATGTCCTTTAATGACGAGCTCCTGAACTACTCTGTGTACAGGCACATGGCCGGGAAGAACCAGGGGCTTCGCGAGGAAATGCTGAAGCGTGCAGTGTCAACCAACACTGACGACGACTATGTTGAGGACAGGGACGAGATACTTGTGCCGTGGGAGGAAAAGTACGGCAGATGAAGGGAATCTGTGTCGGCAAAGCCAGGGTTGTCCTTGACATCAGCCACAAGATATACAGGCGAGAGGCCATACTGAAGGCTGCAGAGGATTTTTCGCATGTTGCAGATGTTGCCGTCGGCCAAAAGGTTCTAATCACGCCAAAAGACATAACGGACCTGCCAATTATAGGCTATGAGTTCTGCAATTACTTAATAGGCCTGGCCAAGAATGGATGAGGTCAACTTTTACAGGGCAAAGAGGCTTGCCTGCAAAAAATGGCTCCTGACCACGGATACAGGAGACTGGGTGGCTCTTTCTGAAAAAAAATACCTGGACTTCGTGCACGGGACAGCCGACGTTTTCACAAAAAATGTGCTCAGGGACAAAAACATAATCATATCTCCCGAAACCAGGCAGCAGTATGCCGAGCGCCTGAGGGAGCGATACAGCCACCTTTTCAGGGGCGCATCGCTTTTCATAGTTGCTCTCACAAAAAGGTGCAACCTCTCATGCTACTACTGCCACGCAAAAGCCACAAATTCCGGCGGTTTGGGCCTTGACATGGACAGGCAGACGTGCAGGAAGGCGGTGGATTTCATCTTCCAGACCCCATCAAATGCCGTCTGCATAGAGTTCCAGGGCGGCGAGCCGCTGCTCAATTTTGGCGCAATACAGGAAATAACCCTTTACGCAAAGAAGAAGAACCAGAAGAAAGGCAAGGACCTGAGGTTTGCGCTCGTCACAAACCTCTCCCTTATGGATGATGAGAAGCTTGCCTTCATAAAGAAGCACAGGATTGGCCTTTGCACATCGCTTGACGGCCCGGCAGCAGTGCATGATAAGAACAGGCAATACCCTGACGGCAGGCCCAGCCACGCAGAGGTCCTCAGATGGATAAAGAGAATAAAGAAAGACTATCCCCTCGAGGCTCTCATGGTAACAACCAAACACTCGCTGAAGCATCCAAGGGAGATAATCGATGAATACGCGCGTCTGGGCTTTTCTGACATACAGCTGCGCCCGATGCTTGCGCTTGGGTACATGGAAGGCAAAAAGGAGTACTCAGCCAGGGAATATATCCTCTTCTGGAAAAAGGCAATGGGCTATCTGCTCAAGCTAAACAGGAAAACCTATCTCCGGGACAGGTTCGCGGCCTATATCCTCAAACGCTTCTTCGGGCAGCGCAGTTCCTCTTTTGTGGACCTGAACTCGCCATGCGGGGCTGCAATATCCACAATGGCGGTTGACCACGCAGGTGGCGTGTATTCGTGCGACGAGGGCAGGCAGTACGAGATGTTCAGGTTGGGCAGTGTTGATATGCGGTACTCGGACATATTTAGGGGCTCTGAATGCCAGGCCCTTGTCAGGAGCACTGTGAACGACTGCCTGCTGTGCGACGCCTGCGTCTGGAAGCCATTTTGCGGGATATGCGTTGTCTGCAGCTACGCAAACTACGGCAACCTTTTGCCTGTGCTTTCCAAAGATGACCGCTGCAAGATCCTCATGGCGCAGTACGAATACCTGATGGAAAAAATCATAGAGGACAAGAACAACGAGACCTTTGTTGAGTGGGTGAAGGGGGGGCGCATAGTGCCACGCGCGCTCTAAACCCGCCAGGGGAAGCCGGATGCCATAAGGTTTTTATACTAGTCTGCAAATGAGTGGGTCATGGGCATTCCCATCATAAAAAAGAGGCTAACTGATTTCATCAAATCTGAAGAGGGCAAGATTACAAAGC
>CAZFZC010000002.1:3388-20961 GCA_964523155.1 uncultured Methanosarcinales archaeon | reverse complement strand
AATTTCTGCATTTTAGGGGCGGGTGGTCGGGGGTTTTAAAGTGTCCTCTTTACTATTTTTTTACTCTTTATCTTTGGCTCACGATTGAGTTGAACATCGCGATTAAGAGAAGCTGATTTTTCAGAGCTGGAGTGAGCCACTCCTGGCGAAGAATGAGCCGAGGGCGAACGACCTCGAAAAATCAATTTGGGAAAATTCCTGCAAGGGATTTTCCTCTTAATCGCTGTTATACGCGTCTGCTAAGACCGAGCCATAGTCTGCAAGACGGTTTTTTGCGAAGCAAAAAAATGGCGAAGAGTTAAATTTTCACGATAATAAATTTCTCCGCAGGAGACTATATGTCCTTTAGGACTGAGGGGTCCAGATTTTTTGGTTCTTTTTTTTAAAAAGAAAATAGAGGAGTTTATCAGTAATTTGGGTATATTTTTCAAATTAAGAATTCTTTATTTTTTAATTTTTCTGGATCAACATAAAATTTTTTGTTATAATTCGCATCTTCTATTAGTGTGTCTCTAATTTCTTCATCATTTAATCTAGTGGGTCGCAAAAATCCTGATTTATCTAATATATCTTCCCTCCAACCCAAACCTCCTCCAAAACAATAAAAAACATCAACTAATCCAGATCTAATAAATTCAAAATCGTCTACATCTTTATGGGGGATTTTCCTATTTTGTGAGTCGTATAAAAAACCATTATTTTCTTTCTCAATTCTTTCCCTTTCCCTTTTTATCTTGTTTGCTTCAACTATTTCTAAATGAATATCTTTATTTCTATCAATCATTCCTTTTAATAACCGTTTGCTTTTCAAGTATTCGATAGCCTGTTTTAAATCATAAGATCCTTTAGTTAATATATCCATAATACCACAATTATTATCTAATAATCCCTTATAGAAAGGATATTCTGAAGATAAATAATTATTATGATCACTTAACTCTGCATAAGAATAATAAATATGCTTTTTAAAAACATTATTAAATAAAACTCTTTCTAATCCTTCAAAATGATCTTCCTCGCTGTTTATTATCCTTGAAAAAGAAATATCAATAGCTTGTTGTCTATTTCCAGCTGTGAAAAAATAATCAAAAGATGTTCTAATTCCTAGCTGTCCTTCATACTCCACTTCTCCTATTGCTACAAAACTTTTCATTGTAAAAAAGAAATAAGAATTCCTTTATAAAATAATTGCATCTTTTTGGAAAAAGGATAGATGCCTCTCTTAATAAATATCGAACGAAGTGAGCCAATATCATAAAAATCAAGGATTTTTAGGATGCAAGAAAAACAAAGTTTTTCTGCACAGAAAATTAAATAAATTTTCTTGTGCCAAAAATGAAACATTTTTGAGCATGTGCGTAGCACCGGAACTCCCCAGCATTATCATCTAAGAGATGGAAATTTTATTGTATTTAACAGAATATAATGGCATATTTCTGTCCTTGCACAAAGGCTGGCGCGGCAAACCCGCTCGCAGCTGCCCAAAAACTATATATTGGCCTGTCAAGTCACAACAGGAATGTTCCGGATTACAGGGCAGTGCGCAGGCGCCAGGGCAGGCATGCTGCATACTGCGCACGCAAGGATAGAGACGCCGTTTTTCATGCCTGTTGTCACCAAGGGTGCTGCTAAGTTTGCAGACTTCTTCAGCCTTGAGAAGGCCGGGACAAAATGCATTATCTCCAACAGCTGGCTGCTTTACCAGAAGCCCGGGCTCGGCCTGATAAGAAAGGCGGGGGGGCTTCACAGCTACTATTCCTGGCGTAGGGGGATTTTCACAGACTCGGGCGGGTTTCAGTCCGTTGGCAGCTTTTTCAGGCAGGGTGCAACAGGTGAGGGCATGCTCCTTAAGAGCCCCTATGACGGCAGGGTTGAGCTGATAACCCCTGAGAAATCAATGGAGATACAGCTCGCCCTTGGCTCGGATGTTGCCATGTGCCTTGATGATGTTCCCGGCGCAGGGGAAAGCGCTGCCTCTGCAAAAGAGAAGACAGAGCGAACGCACAGGTGGGCAGAGCAATGCAAAAGATACCATGACAGGCACAAAAAATCCCAGCTGTTGTTCGGAATTGCCCAGGGCCAGAAGAGCATTGCAGAGCGAAAGAAAAGCATGAGGCACATCTCCTCGCTTGGATTTGACGGCACTGCCATAGGGGGCCTTGCAATTGGTGAGCCTACAGGGACCATGCACAGGCTAATAGAGGCGACTGCAAACCTTGCGCCAAGGGATAAGCCAAGGTACCTGATGGGAGTTGGCAGCCCCCCTGACATCCTAAAGTGCGTCTGCATGGGAATAGACTGCTTCGACTCTACCTTCCCGACGCAAAACGCAAGGCACGCAACCCTTTTTACATGGAATGGCCCGCTTCGGATACTGCACCGCGCGCACAGCAGGGACTTGTCCTGCATTGACAGCAGGTGTGGCTGCATTGTCTGCAGGCGCTACAGCAGGGCGTACATCCACCACCTGATGAAACTGGACGAGCCCACGGGAAAGATGCTGTGCACAATGCACAACCTGGCCTGGATGCAGGGTTTCATGCGCATCATAAGGAAACGCATACTGGAAGGCACAATCAGGTCCCTCTGCAGGAATTTCTGGAAAGAACAAATTTAATATACCAGTGACAACAGGGCATTAGTGATGCTTCAGGAAACCGCCATTTTCGTGCTTTCCCTGTTCTTCCTTGTGAAAGCCTCGGACATATTTGTCAAGTCTGCTGCCCGCGCCGCAGAAAAGCTCGGCATAAGCGAGTTCGTGATAGGCCTGACGCTTGTTGCACTCGGAACATCCGTTCCTGAGCTTGCTGCAGGCATCTATGCAAGCATTCGCGACAGCACAGGGCTTGTGGTTGGCAACGTGATTGGCTCAAACCTTGCGAACATCGGGATAGTCATAGGCACATGCGCCCTAATTGCATCAATCAAGACCAAGGAAGAGATGCTCATCCGCGACGGCTATATCATGATGTTCATAACAACTGTGTTCTTCCTGATGATGCTCTGGGGCAGGATAGGAAGGCTTAGCTCAGCTGTCCTCTTCCTGCTGTACCTGTCCTACCTGGTCTTTGTACTGGAAACCCGGGCAAAAACGCGGGACGAATACCATTTCAGGTCTTTCATACCCTACTTCTTCCGCTTCGGCTACATTGCTGCAATCCACAGGCGGATAATCCACGAGATACAGGGCGCAAAAGACATGAGAAAGGCAAGGATACATGACTTCTTTGAGGAGGAATCCCACATTGACCTGCTTTTTGTCATTGCATCAGGAATTGTGATAGTCCTGTCTGCAAAATACTTTGTAACAGAAGCCCTTTTCTTTGCCAGGGCGTTTCACGTGCCTGAAGCCTTCATCGGGGTAACTATTGTTGCATTCGGGACAATCCTACCCGAGCTTTCTGTGTCCATCGTTGCTGTGAGAAAGGGCTTTGGCAACCTGGCTGTCGGAAACATAATCGGCTCAAACATCGCAAACATAGGGCTTGTTGCGGGCACAGCAGGAATGATTACTCCGCTGTTCATATCCACATTCAGCATGGTTATCCTTGGCCCTGTCCTTTTGCTGTTAACTGCCATGCTTCTGCTCTTCATCAAGAGCAGGTGGAGAATCCACAGGGCTGAGGGCGCAATATTTGTTGCGACCTACGCGGTTTTTGCCGTTGTGCTCTTCATCATGAGGTAGCTATTCAAGAAAGCTGCGCTCGCGTTCAGTAAGCTTTTTTATGCCGTCCTCAAAAGCGTCAATGTTTGTCATGCAGGCATTGATGTTTTCTACCGCAGCCTCCTTGCCAGCCTCAGGGTCCCTCTCAATGAGTTCTATTGCATTGCTAAGGTGCAAGATGTAGTTCTGCAGGAAAACCTTGAGGTAGTAGAGCGAATGCGTGATATAGGGCTCCTCCCTTGCCTCAGACTCCTGGTGCTTCTTAAGGATTTCCAGTGCGCCGTTATAGTTCCCGCTGGACAGCGCCTTTTTTGCGTCTTTGAGTGTTTGGTGGAATAATGCCATTTTCAGATTGTCAGTTTACCTCCCTGCATAATAATCTTTCCATCCAGATATATGGTTGGATGCCTAATGACTGCATCAGCATGGACAGGCACAGAAACTGTCCCCCCAAAGGACGAGTTGCTGCCAAACGCAACGTGGCACGTCCCAAGCACTTTTTCGTCTTCAACAGTGAGCCCGGACACTACTGCGTGGTCATTTGTTCCTATACCGAATTCAGCCAGGTTGAAGGCATCATCCCCTGCTGACCTGAGCATGTCGTGCGCCTCCTGTGCTTTCTCGCCCCGAAACTCAACTGCATATCCGTCCCTGACGGCTGCCTGTAGGGGAGAATGCAGCCTGCCTATGCCTGCAAATGATGCGTCAGCAACCACAGTGCCGTTGGCAGTGCCCTCAACAGGCGCGATGTATGCCTCGCCGTCGGGAAAATTTCCCCACTCCCCCCTCGCATGGAACAGCCCGGCCCTGCGGCCGAATGCCTGCCTGCCTGAAACGGAAAATGTGAGGTCAGTGCCAAGCGCGGATGTAATCCTTGCCTCTGATGCCCTGTCAAGCAGGTCGCAGAGCATGTTTGTGACCCTGCGCATGGCATCATAGTCAACCTTTGCCGCGCGCTCGATTACCTCAGCTGTTACGCCGGGCATTGAGACGATGCGTGCGCCTGCCTTTGTTGCGTCAGCCCTTGCGGCAGTATGCGACAGGCTCCTTTTTGTGACCATAACAATACAGTCAAACATCAGCATTCGCGCACCAACAGACGCTTTGGGCTCCTGGCCGTTTAGCGCCATTATGGGTATCTCCAGCATCTCCACGCGTTTTGTCCTGTGGCCGGCCTCCCTTGCGATTCTTGCAGCTGTCTCAGCCGTTGTCCTGTCAAATATGACCAGGCAGCTCTCCCCGGGTTTAAGGCCCAGGCAGTCAAGAACCTCATGCTCAGCGCTCATATCATGTACCTCCCATCCTCCATTATCTTTTTGCCGTCAGCAACAACTGTCGGGCTCTGCAGGACCGCGTCACAGTGCACCCTGCTGTCCCAGTCTGCGCCTGTCCTCTTCGGATAGGTGTGGCCGACTGCCACGTGTACGCCCGGGTATTTTTCGTCCTGGAGCATGTTGCCGATAAGCCCCCTTACTGCAAGGTTGGTGCCCAGCGCAAACTCGCCAATCCTGTCTGCGTTTTCGTCCGTGCGGATGTATTTTTCAAAGTCATCCCTGAGAGCGTCGTTGTCGCACCTGACCGAGACAACCCTGCTGTCCCTGATTTCAAGGACAAGCGGAGACGCATAAAGCAGCCCGTATTTCCGGCTGAAGTAGTCCCCAAGGACGCCGTCAACAACAATCCTTCCGCTGCATACAGAGGCAATTGTCCACACCTCGCCGTCAGGCAGGTTGCTCCAGACATCCCTTGTAATCCTTCCGTCGCTCTTTATCCACGGGATCTTCGCTGAAAACCCAACTATGAAGTCGCTTCCGGCACGGCTGGTAACCCTGGCCTTTTTCACTTGGGAAAGTATGCGCAATACCTGCTCAGAGAACTCCCGGAGCTGCACGTAGTTTGCAGCCATGCCCTGCTGCATGATTTCTGGCGTAATCCCAACCATATGCGCGTGCCTGATTTTCCTTTTCTGGACAATCTCGAGAATGGGCTGCCTTACCCCAACAAGCTCGCCCTCAAGGCTCTGGACTGCAAGAATGCTTGCAGTGGACTGAGACAGGTCTTTTGCAGGCTGCGCAGGGAGGGAGGAAAAGGGCCTTTTTCCATAATCCTCAAGAATATGGAACGCAACGTCAGGGGTTATCTCCCGCGCGCGCTCCATGAGCGCTGCGGCAACATCCATTGTGCCTGTGTCTGTGATAATGCAAACCCTGTCCCCTGCCTCTATTTCAAGGCAGTTTTTCACTGCCTGAAGAGCACCTTCGCGCAAGATTTCACCTCTCGATTTTTTTCTGGCCTTTCCACCAGCTGTCAGGGTCAGTGGCCCTTATTTCCGCAAGAAGCCCTGCTGCGCCCTTTGTTTTTATAAGTTTGGATATGTTGGAAAGCCAGTCTTCTGTGTCATAGCCCCTCTTTTTGTATTCCATTGCCGTAAGCGCGCACTCAAGGAGGTCAGCGTCCCTTGCAAGAACCCCTTCAGGGGTTGACTCGTCATAAAACTCAGTGAAAAGACCCACAATTCCCTTCCTTGCCTCTTTTTGGACCTGCGCAGACTGGTCGAGGAAGGCTTTTTTCTCAGCCTCCCTGAAGTCAAGATACTTCTGGCCAAGCTTGTGAAGGTCGTTTATCCTTGCCTCGTGGAGGTCGTTGAACAGGCACATTGCAGCAGTTTTTTCTGCGTTTAGGCCTTCAATTTTGGCAAGGACGTAGCCCACGACCGCGCACCTGAAAGAGTGCTCTGCGACTGACTCGGGATGGTCAACTCCTGCCAGCCACCAGCCGCTGCGCCGGACGCGCCTGAGGTTGCCGATTTCGTACAGAAACCCGGCCGTCATTTCCCCCTCGCCCTTATATCATATACAACGTCCTCTATTTTCTTGAGGTTCCACTTTATTGCGTCAGACTTCTTGCGCAGCTCGCTGTTTCTCATGGGAATCTTCAGGTACAGGCCGTAGAGCGAATCAACACAGTCCCTTATTCTGTGGACCTCGGCATAGTCCTGCCTGGCTGCGCAGGCAACTGCCCTGCGCGCAAGCTCACCTGTCAGGTCGCACAGCCCGAGAAGGTAATCGTCAGCAGAGACCGTCAGGCTTTTTTGCGCAGGAATCCTGCGGTCCTTAACAAATGACAGGTATGACTTGGCCTCAACATACTCCTGCATTGCAGCGCTGTATGCCCCAAGGAAGTCAAGCCTCGGGTTTTTTGCTGTCTGCCTGCGGATTGCCCTGTTCCTTCTCTCAATATCAGCAAGCGCCTTCTGGGCGGCCTTCAGGCTGTTGTTGTGGACAAGGTAAACTGCCTCTTTTGCCGCGCGAAGAAGGTCCCTTGACTGCTTGATAAGCTTCTCGCGCTCATCCTCAAACCTCGCGAACTCGCGTATGAGCCTGCCAAAATCCCTTGAGTCTATCATCCGGTTGCGGTGGAGCCCTGCGTTTATAAAATTATTGTAGTCATGCGCCTGTGGCTGCGGATGGGGCTTAAGCGCCTGCGGCCGGCTCTTGATACGGCAGCTCGATTATATGGCGGCCCGATTATATGGCAGCCCGATTTTCCGGGGCTTGGGCATTGGCTGCAGCCATATCAATTCCCGCCTGAAGAAATTGCACAGAGCACCCCTTATTGCAAAAATATTTAAATCACAGCTTCCCTTAGGTTTCCAGAAAAGGGGGTGAACATCCTGAGGTACTGGCTTCTTTGCATTGTGCTCCTGCCTGTTGCGGCAGGACAGCTGGAGGGCGCCGTGGACGGGCTTGAGCTTGCGCTGAGGGAGTACAATTCCCAGGGCAATGTCTGCATGCTCCTTGCAAAGGTGCATGAGGGGCTCAGGATGATGCAGGAGGCAGGCCCGGACGGATTTGGGGCAGAGGAGGCAGAGCAGGTGTTCGGGAAATCCAGGGAAATCCTTCTGCCTGCAGAGGGCTTTGACTTCAGGCTCGAGGCTTTTCCGAAGGGGGGCAGCCACACTCTCCTTGTGTCGCTTGAGCCATCTAAGAAGGCAGTTGGGGCCTATGTTGATTCACTGAGAAAGCCCAACTCAACAATTGATGAGGAGAAGGAATTCTGCGTCGCAGCCCAGAAGGAGCGCGTGAAAATCAGAAGGCTGTTTGAGGGGTGCCTGCCTGAGTTTCCCAACTGGTATTTTGAGCGCCTGGGAGAGAGCCTTGAGGCATATTTTCTTGCAAGCGGCTCACATGAGTTTATTGTCGAGCAGCTGGCACACCTGGCAAGAAGCTCAGACAATGGCTGCTATGATGCGTACGCAGACTTTGGCACGCTGAAAATAGAGCACTCGCAGGGCAATGCAGAGTTTTCGCTTTGGGAGGAAAAGCAGGGCAAAATGCCTGTTCCCTACTATAGGTTCAGATACATGCCCAAAAAAGACGTGATGCGCGATATAATCCGGGCTGCGGTTGCCCGGGAGCTTGAGAATACAATGATGCAGGACCCCGGACCGCAGCGAATGGAAAAGATCCGGCAGGTTTCAGACAGGTACGGCGGATCGCTTGACGTGCTGCTGACAATAACAGAGGACAGGGGAAACCTGCTTGAAAAGCACATAACAGTCAGCCCGGAAAAGGTCTTCTGGGCAAGGGACCATGATGGCCAGGACGTTGACATACGGGTCTCGATTGACTTCGACATGATGTATGAGTTCATGGAATATGCATCGGCCGAGCTTGTCAGGACAAGGGGGCCACACTGGGCAGAGCCGCCTGCTGAAAGCAACTCAAGGGAGGCCTACGGCATAATCAGCAGGGGATTTAAGCTCTGGTTTAAGGGCGTGAGTGTACGGCCGATTACAGAAGTGCCAAGGCTGCTCTGGAACCTCAGGCTGTTAATTGGGGCACTGGGAGACTGAGGGCAATGTACAGCCGCTGTTCTGCGCAGCAATTCAGGGAATTTGTGCCTGCCGGGTTTTTCGCTCGGCAAATCGAAACTTTTAAATACGGGGCTGCTGATAGGAAGGCCAATGGTAGACGGCGCCACAACCGACAGTGTCTTCAGGCAGGTTCTTGTGTTTTTCAACAAGCTTGGGATATATGACGTTGTGCTCCCGTTTCTCCTGACTTTTGCAATATTTTTCGCAATACTTGAAAGAACCCGGGTGCTTGGCACCGAGAAGTCAGAGGGCCCAGGAGGCGGAGCCGAGACCACAAAGAAGAACCTGAATGCGATAGTTGCCTTCTGCGCAGCCTTCTTTATCATTGCATCATCAAAGATGGTTGCCATAATCCATGAGAGCCTTGCAAACGTAGTGCTCCTGGTGCTGATGATTGTAAGCTTTCTTCTGCTGATAGGCACGTTCCACAAGGAGGGCGAGGATGTCACGCTGGAGGGCAAGTGGAAAAGCTTCATGATGATACTTATGTTCATTGGGATTGTGCTGATTTTTGCCCATGCAATACCGACTGATGAGGGCGAGCCCTGGCTTGTCTACGCCTATAACTACCTGATTGACAACTATGACAGCACAAGCGTCAGTGCTGTTGTGCTCACGATAATAGTCATCGGGCTGATGATGTGGATTACCAAGGACACATCGGCAAAAAAGGAAACAAAAACTTAATATAGTGGAGAGCATATGGTCTCCTTAAAAGGAGGGTAAAATGGAGTTTGTGGATTTTTTCCGGAACCTGGAGAACTTGGGGATGCTTGATGCAATGCTGCCGTTTCTCCTGGTGTTCACGCTGATATTTGCCGTGCTTCAGAAGTCGCAGGTGCTTGGAGAGGGCAAGCGCAACTTCAATGTTATGGTTGCGCTGGTTATTGCGCTTATGGTTGTGATACCGCACGTCACCATGGGAACGCCCAACTGCACCGACGGAAAGCTTGGCAACGGCATGCCAGACGCTGTAGACATAATAAACTGCTCCCTGCCGCAGGTCTCGATAGTTGCAGTTGCCGTCATAATGGCCCTTGTGCTGATAGGGGTTTTCGGAGGCCAGTCAAAGTGGGTCGGCGGGAGCCTCTCAGGCTGGATAGCCATAATCGCATTTGGAATTGTTGTGTACATCTTCGGCGCTGCTGCCGGCTGGTGGGATAACCTGCCGCACAGGTGGGGCTGGTGGGGAGATGAGGCATCCACTTTTGTTATAGTAATTCTTGTGTTTGCGATAGTCATCTGGTACATTACAAAAGAGCCCTCTGAGGCGGACAAGGCAGGGGCGTTTTCCAAGGCGATTGAGGGCTTTGGGAACATGTTCAAGAAATAAAAATGGCCACTCCGACCATAAACCTGACGCTCCTTGAGTACTTTGCGCCAGTGCTCTTGCTTATTCTTGTCTTCACGCTGCTTTACGCAGTGTTCCAGTGGGCAAAGATACTGGGCGACCACAAAGTGATACACGGTGTCATTGCGTTTTTAATTGCCATAGTTGTCACTGTATATTCCGAGTCTGCAAGGTCAATGATAGAGTTCATGATCCCCTGGTTTACCATGCTTGCAATCTTCCTTGTGCTCTCAATAATGCTCTACAAGATATTCGGGGCAACTGACGATGACGTAAGGCAGGTCATAAGGAGCAGGTCAGATGTGCAGTGGACGCTGTTTATAATCATCGTGATAATTATCCTGGGAGCCCTTGCAAAGGGCTTTGGCCAGCAGCAGCTTGGGTTCACGCAGGAAGGTGGGGAAACAGGCGTTATTGATGCAGGCAACCCCGGAACCCAGGAAACCAGCTCAGGAAGCTTCAACCAGAACCTGGGCGCGACATTTTACCATCCAAAGGTCCTGGGAACACTTTTTCTGCTCCTTGTCGGGGCAATAACAGTGGCTTTCCTTGCAAGGCCTGTGTATAAGACCTAGGATTTTTTCTTTGATTTCCATTCCTGCGTGAGTTGGTCCAGGGTGTGGATGTTTTCTGTCAGTGTCGGCAGAACCTTTTGGAAGACCTTTTCCATTGCCTTTATCTCTGTCCCTATCTCTGAGAGGTTCTGGTCGTACTCGCCGACCTTTCCCAGAACGCCCTTTGTCAGGTTGTCAAAGTTCTCCTTGATGTCAGAAATCTCCTGCTCAATCCGCGTTATCTTGCTTTCGGTCCTGTCCTTCCAGTCAATAATCTTGTTTATGCTCTTGACAATATCGTTCCACTTCTCGTCTATTATTGCCTCGGCAATCTCTTCAATGCGCTCAAGGCTGTTTGTGTCAAGCTGCGGGCCTGGTTCCTGGAAAGCCGGACCCGGTGGGATTTCCTCGCCTGGAAGCGATGAGGGGGCCTCTGCCTGGGGCTGCACTGGGTTCTGGTAGGCCCCGGACGGGGAATCATCCTGGTAAACAGGAACCTGTTCCACCCCGCCCTTTATGTCTGCCTGGTTAAGCGCATCAAAAATCAGGGTGCTGTCATAGTTCATGCCCTGCAGGGCCTGGATTATCTGGTTGTTTGAGAGCCCCTGCTGCCTCATCTGCTGAACCTTGTCCACCGGCGGTGTTGTCGGGCTTGGAGGCGGGCTATTAGGGGCAGAGCCATCCTTGCCTAAACTGAACAATCCCATAGTCTTCCAACTCTTTTCGTTTATAAATTGAGTGTGTATCTTATAAAACTTTCGATTTATGCATGCCTCGCAAGAACAGCGCGCCCGCCAAATTACGTTACCTTTTCATACATTACTTCTTCAGCGCCTTCTCAAGCTCTGCCCGTGTCACGAAGTTGAGCGGCTCCCACAGCCGAATGTACTTTTCAAGAACTGCAACCTCCTCTTTTTTTGCACTCTGCTTAAGCTCCCTTATGATTAGCTCTGTCTGCTCCTTCATCAGGCGCATTGCCTGCTTGACCTCTGAGAGGTCCAGTGTCATGGCCTTCATGTCTGTCTGGAGCTTTTTCTGCATGGAAAGCATGTTCTGCTCGTTTACCTGCATGTTCTTGCGCAGGCTGGAGTATCGCTCCTCAAGGACACGCACCCTGCGCATCAGGTCGCGCACGTTGTTCGCAAGCTCTATTGCAGGGTCAGGGCCTGCAGGCTGCTGGTTCTTAAATATAATACCACCTCACGCTTCATGGTGCATGCTGCCTTATTAAATATTGTGTTAGGAACACTGAGTGGTACAGAAAACAAGAAAATACAGCGAGCTGTTTATCCTGTGTGAGCGCGCATCCCTGCCTGCCATTGAAATTACGCCAGCGCGGCTGATTCTGTGCGAAAGCAGCGGGCCCATTTTTGTGGGCTTCTTCTGCCAGTCTATGACAGCCAGCCTCCCCTCTGGCCCAAGGCTGGCAAGGCACTTTCGCAAAAATTCCCCGGGGCTGGCAAGCTCATGGAGAACCGTGCAAAGCAATATCAGGTCAGCAGGTCCGCCCAGCAGGCCATCCGAGAGAACTATGGACAGGTTTTTCCTGCTGCCTGCCTTTTTTCTCAGCGCTTCAAGCATCTCAGGAGACCTGTCAACTGCAATCACCCTGCCGCTCTTTCCCACTGCATCAAGCAGGGGCACTGTGAAGTAGCCTGTGCCGCAGCCAAAGTCAATGACTGTTTCACCGTCCCTTATTTCAAGCATACCCAGTATCTGCCCAAGGGGCAGGAGCCTTTTTCTTGCAGCGCTTTCAAGCCCTTTGGGCGCGCCATTGTAAATGTGGGGCATGAGATGGCAAGGCCATGTCGGGTATTTAAGACTTTGCAGAGGCCGCGCATTTCCCTGCAGATTCTGAATGCAGCCTTAGCCACCAAAAGATTTAAATACATTATAAAATATATTTAACCATATTAAACATATTTCATAATATAAACTATATTTTATAATATGAGACAAGGATGAAAAAGCCAATCAGCGCAACGATTGATGAGAAGCTCATAAAGTGGATAGAGTCCGAGCTTGGGGACAACCTCAGGTACAGGAACAAGAGCCACCTGATTGAAATCGCGCTGACTGCGCTAATGGAACAGACAAAAAAGAGGTGAGTATGGCGCTTTTCGGAAGGCCCAGGAAGGTCTGCGGATATGATATAATCCGGGACGGCGAAGAAGAGGTAATGTACATCTACTGCGATGACTGTGTGTATTCGCCTTCCATCGAGGACAACCCCATCTGCATGGCCCGCACCATTGAAAAGCTTATTGAGGCAGGCTCAGTAACAAAGATTGTCTTCTCGCAGAAAAGGGACTATGAGTACGACTACCAGCAGACGCAGATGCTTGTTGAGATTGCAAACGTCTTCAAGGCCCTTGTGCGCCAGAAGCAGCTGTTCAGCTACAACAGCCTTGGAACAGAACCGGGCTGCCAGAAATGCCTGCCCGCAAGGTTCAGCGAGGTCCACAACGAAATCTTCAGGCTCCTAAAAAGCGACCCACTGGGGGCGTATGTGACAACCAAAAGGATACTCAGGCGGGAAAGGATAAACTACGAGAAAAGCATCGACGAGGCGTGCACGCGCTGCATAGAGCGATACATCTCAATTCTCAGCTACATCACAAAGCTGCTTGAGGCAACAAAGCTTGTTACTGCCGCAAAGGACCAGCTGTCCGGCTACAAGATAGGCGAGAGAACAGTGTACAGGCAGATATTCAACCCCACAATAAAGCCCGACTTCATGTTCACAAAGCTCATGGCCAACTACCCCAGTGACGGGGAGGAGATTGACAATTACACAATAGGCGATGACACAGAGGTGATAATCTTCCGCTTTCCTGACAATGTGCAGCTGCTTTACCATATTGTCCCCCCGGAGTTCAAGCTATCCGAGGAGAAGTATGAGGTTCTGGATATTGCCAGAAAGATAATGGCTGAGCACAAGCCAAAGGAGGAGGAGTTCACCGACCCGGAGAGGATGCGCCAGGTCTTCCACAACGTTGGCAGGGACCTTCTGGAGGATGTGGCAAAGACAAAAAAAATCAGCCTCACATCAAAAGAGCTAGAAAAGCTGACCACAATACTTGTGCGCTACACTGTCGGCTTCGGGCTTATAGAGGTCCTGCTGCAGGACGAGAAAATCCAGGACATATCAATCAACAGCCCAATGGGCAGGATTCCCATGTACCTTGTGCACGCCGACTATGACGACTGCATCACAAACATCATCCCCACAAGGGGTGAGGCAGAGAGCTGGGCATCCAAGCTCCGGATGGTTTCAGGCAGGCCGCTGGACGAGGCAGACCCGGTGCTTGACACAGAGCTTGAACTCCCGGGCGCAAGCACAAGGGTTGCAGTCGTTACAAAGCCGCTCAACCCCACAGGGCTTGCGTACTCATTCAGGCGGCACAGGGACAGGCCGTGGACCCTGCCTCTTTTCATAAAATACAAGATGATAAACCCGACAGCTGCAGGGCTCATAAGCTTTCTTGTTGACGGGACAAGGGCGATACTGATTGCCGGGACAAGAAGCGCCGGTAAGTCAAGCGTTCTCTCTGCCCTCCTTGTGGAGATAATGCGCAAGTACAGGATAATAACAATAGAGGATACCTTGGAGCTGCCTACGCGGTCACTCAGGAACCTTGGCTTTAACATCCAGTCTCTCAAGGTTGCAAGCGCCCTTTCCAGGGAGTCAAGCGAGGTTGGGGCGACTGAGGGCATAAGGACAACCCTGAGGCTTGGCGACAGCGCGCTGATTGTTGGCGAGGTCAGGAGCAAGGAGGCAGTTGCCCTCTATGAGGCAATGCGAGTCGGGGCTGCCGCAAACGTTGTGGCAGGCACTATTCACGGCGACAGCCCCTATGGGGTCTACGACAGGGTTGTAAACGACATCGGCGTCCCAAAGACGAGCTTTAAGGCGACTGACATTGTGATTGTCGCAAATCCTGTAAGGAGCGCGGACGGGCTCCACAAGGTGCGGCGCGTCACGCAGATAACTGAAATACGAAAGCACTGGGAAAACGACCCCCTCCAGGAAGGGGGCTTTGTGGACCTGATGAAGTACAACGCAAAGAAAGACGAGCTTGAGGTGACTGACGAGATAATAACAGGGAATTCCGACATACTCAAGACAATAGCAGCAAATATCAAGGAGTTCACGGGAAACTGGGACGCGCTGTGGGAAAACGTGATGCTTCGCGCCAAGACAAAGGACCTGCTGGTCAGGATGAGCGCCGAGGTTAAGGACCCTGAGATGCTTGAGGTGGAGTTCGTGATAAAGGCAAACGACATACTGCACATTCTGCAGGACAAGCTCAAGACAGACCGCGGCACCATTGACTCAAAGAAGGTGTTTATAGAATGGTCCGAGTGGCTTAAAAAAGAAGTCAGGAGAAGGCAGATATCCAAAAATGCAGGATGACGAGCTCCGGAAAATAATGGAGAAGTACAGGCGCAGGCTTGCTGACGAGCTTGGCGACCCTGTTTTTGAAGAGTACAAGGTGACAAGCAGGGAATATGAGGAGTTCAAGAAGGACATACTGCCGGGCCACTTCACACTCTACGAGAAGTGGTGCCAGAGGGCAGAGAAAATACTTAACATCGGCCCTGACAAAAAAAAGGTCCCTGTAATTGATGAGGCAATACGGACAGCGCACCTTAACATCACGCCAGCCGGCTCAACCAGCCTCTCGTTCCTTGCGCCTTTCGTGATAATCTTTGCCGGGCTTCTGCTTACAGTCCTTGTACCCATGGCCTTAGGGAAGGAAATGAGCATATTTTTCCTTATGTTCTTTGTGGTTTTCGGGCTCGGCCTGATATTTCCGCTGCAGAACTGGCCGATGTTTCTCGCAAACAACTGGAGGCTTAAGGCATCGAACCAGATGGTGCTCTGCATATTCTACATTGTAACATACATGAGGCACACATCAAACCTTGAGCTTGCCATCGAGTTCGCATCCAACCACCTTACCGGGCCCCTTGCCCTTGACCTCAAAAAGGTCCTCTGGGACGTTGAGACAGAAAAGTTTGCAACAGTGAAGGAGTCGCTGGACTTTTACCTGGAGACCTGGAAAAAGCACAACCTTGAGTTTGTTGAGGCAATGCACCTTGTTGAGTCCAGCCTCTATGAGAGCGATGATGCAAGGAGGCTTGAGCTGCTGGACAAGAGCCTTGATGTGATACTTGAGGAAACGTATGAAAGGATGCTGCACTACGCCCAGAACCTAAAAACGCCTGTCACAACCCTGCACATGCTCGGCGTAATACTGCCAATCCTTGGCCTTGTCATACTTCCGCTGATGACAAACTTCATGCCCACCATGAGATGGTATTACCTGGCCATGGTGTACAACTTCGCCCTTCCCGTGCTCGTATTTTACATGGGATACGCAATCCTTGCAACAAGGCCCACAGGATACGGGGATACGGACATCAGCAGCGAGATCCCGCAGCTGCAGAAGCTCAGGAAGACATTCCTTAAAATCGGCGGCAGGGAAATTGAGATAAATGCAAAATATGTTGCCGTTGCAATCGCCTGCGTGCTCATCCTGGTCGCTTTGGCCCCGCTGGTTGCCCACCTTGCAGGAGTCGAAAACCTTGCCCTGGGTCCTGAGAACCTAAACACAGAATGCAATGCCACAATCTGCGCAGTTATGTACAGGACATATGAGGAAACCGGCTATACCACAGGGCCATTTGACATAACGTCAGGGCTTTTCAGCCTGCTGATACCGCTGGGTCTTGGGCTTGGCCTTGGCACATACTACAAGCTTGTGTCAAAGAAGCTGGTAAGGATCCGTGAGGAGTCCAAGGAGCTTGAGCAGGAGTTTGCCTCTGCCCTGTTCCAGCTCGGGAACAGACTGGGCGACGGGCTGCCTGCAGAGATTGCGTTCGAGAAAACCGGGCATGTCATGCAGGACACAAATGCCGGGAAGTTCTTCCGCCAGGTGACAATGAACATCCAGAAGCTTGGCATGAGCGTGCCTGCAGCAATTTTTGACGCAAACGTCGGTGCAATCGTGTCTTTTCCATCGCGCATTATTGAAAGCGCAATGAAGGTCCTTGTGGAGTCAATCAAGAAGGGGCCAAAGATTGCAGCCCAGGCGCTTATCAACATCTCGCGCTACCTTAAGGAAATGCACAGGGTAAGTGAGCGCCTTAAAGACCTGCTCAGCGAAGTAATAACCTCTATGAGAAGCCAGATAAAGATGCTTGCGCCTGTCATTGCCGGAATCGTTGTCGGAATTACCTCAATGATAACCAACATCCTGGGAAAGCTAGGGCCGGTAATGCAGGCCAAGGCGGCTGAGGACCCGACAACAGCAGAAAGCCTGCCTGAGCTCTTTGGCATAGGTATTCCCATGTACTATTTCCAGATAATCGTCGGGGTGTATGTGGTTCAGATTGTGTACATACTTACAGTTCTCTCAAACGGCATAGAAAACGGCTCAGACAGGCTCAACCAGGAGGACCAGCTCGGGAAAAACCTTGTCCGCAGCACTGTCCTTTACGTTTTCATCGCAGCTGTCATAAGCATAATATTCAACATTATTGCAAACATTGTTGTGGGAAGCGTGTTTGCAGAGCAGCCCTAGAGGCCTGCGTTCTTCCTCCTGACAGACTGCTGCCAGAAATGGATTTCCATTGTCCTTACTATGCGCAGGTAGTCCTCCCAGTCCATGTATTTCCTGCGAAACATTTTCCCACCTCATGCACCAGTCTCCATCTCCCGGACATAATCCTCCTCAAACACACCCTCGTAAAGGGCGCGCAGCCTGATTATCCTGCTCCTGCTACCCATGTACATCACCCAGTGTCTGGCTTCGAAGCGCCTTAAAGCAAAGCGCCCGGATTGTCTCCTCGCTAAGGTCTATTGTCCCGAATTGTGTCACATTGACCACCTCCATGAGCATCAATGGACTAGTCGCTTTATATACTTCACAGGCAGGTGTCCAGTGGGCTCCTGAAGCGCCGGAAGAAATGGGCCGGCGGGAATTTGTGCTCGGGAACGAAAGTTCCCGGCACCTCTCGCTCGCATGCGCTCGCTCAAGGAATCCCGGACCAATTGATTAAATTCAGGAAGAAATGGGCCGGCGGGAATTTGTGCTCGGGAACGAAAGTTCCCGGCACCTC
>CAZFZC010000002.1:0-3288 GCA_964523155.1 uncultured Methanosarcinales archaeon | reverse complement strand
AGGAATCCCGGACCAATTGATTAAATTCAGGAAGAAATGGGCCGGCGGGAATTTGAATCCCGGACACCACGGTCTTCAGCCGTGTGCTCTCCCAGGCTGAGCTACCGGCCCGATGGGTTCTTTTCGGGATAGATGGCTGTTTTTAATGTTTTCGGTGGGGTGCGGGAAAATTATTTAAAGGCATGGTGTGCAACACATTCAAAAATACGGGGTGATATTTTTGGCACTTGAAGATATTCTGGTTGGAGGAGGGCTTGGTGCGATGCTGGCAACCCTTGGCATTGTAATGTTTTTTGTTGCGCTTGCAGTGTACGTTTACACGTCGCTTGCCCTGATGACAATAGCAAGGAAGACGCAGACTGAGCCTGCCTGGCTTGCATGGATACCCCTTGTCAACGTGTACCTTATGGTCAAGGTTGCCGGGCTTGAGTGGTGGTGGGTTCTCGGACTCCTGCTTGGAATCATTCCTATTATAGGATGGCTGGCAAGCCTTGCATGGATTGCCTATGTCTGGTGGAAGATTTCAGAGAAGCGAAGTTATCCTGGCTGGGTTGGCATACTGGTTATCGTGCCCTTTGTAAACTTAATTGTGATGGGAGTTTTGGCCTGGCACGACATGAAATAGAATTTTTTTTATTTTTTTATCTCAAGCGTGCCGTTTCTGCCTGTTGTGACCTGAAGCTGCCCCTGCCACTCAGAGGCATAGCCGTCTGATATCACAACAGTGTCGCCTTCCTTCACCTGGTCAACCTGCTCGTTCCACAGGCTGAGGCTGCATTCACCGGATTCGTCCTTTATGCGCGCTGTGCAGACCCTGCCCGGCCTTCCGAACTTCTGAAACTCCCTGACAGGCCCAACCTCGGTAACCTTTGCCTCAATCTGCACACTTCCCATCCTTGGTACAAGTTCACTGATTTTCATATTGTGTCAAACCCCGCTCCCTTTGCCAGCTTTGCAAGGACACCCGACAATTCCTTGACTGCCACCCTCTTCTGCTTTGCTGTATCCCTGTCCCTGACTGTTACTGACCTGTCGTTGGCAGACTCAAAGTCAACTGTCACGCAGTACGGTATCCCAATCTCGTCTGCCCGCGCATACCTCCTGCCGATGCTCCCTGACCTGTCAAACAAAACAGGGAGCTCAAGGCGCAGGCTGTCGTAGACTGCCCGTGCCGCATCATTGAGCTTGTTTACCAACGGAAACACTGCTGCCTTGTAGGGCGCAAGTTTAGGGTGGAGCCTGAGCACCACAACCTCGTTTCCGCTATCGTCCTTCCTTTTAGTGTATGCGTCGAACATGAAGACCAGGAAAGCGCGGTCAACGCCCTGCGAAGGCTCGCACACGACATAGGGCACAACCTTCTTCTTTGTCTCCTCGTCAAAGAGGCTCAGGTCCTGTTTGGAATGCCTGATGTGCTGGGTCAGGTCAAAATCAGTCCTGTTGGCCATGCCCTGCAGCTCCTTCCAGCCGAACGGGAAATTGTACTCCAAATCCCATGTGTCCAGGGCATAGTGGCTTTTCTCAGTGTCTATGTGCTGGCGTATCCTGAAGTTGTCTTTGTTTGCGCCAAGGCCAAGGAACCACCTGATTTCTGTCGCCAGCCAGTATGCATGCCACTGCGTCTTGATGATGCCATTGTCAAGCGCAGATTTCATCGTCATCTTCTGTGCGGGCTTCCTGTCCTTCTGCATGCATGCGTCATAAACAAGAACCTCAAAGTCCAGGACCTCATCGATATAAGGGCATTCATTGACCTTGTCAGGATGGATAAAATACTCTATCTCCATCTGCTCAAACTCGCGGCAGCGAAACAGGAAATTGCGGGGGCTTATCTCGTTTCTGAACGCGCGGCCTGTCTGCGCAATCCCGAACGGGAGCTTAAGTCTTGAGTTTTCAGCCACAAGCCTGAAGTCCGCAAACATCAGCTGCGCAGTTTCCGGCCTCAGGTATGCAAGGGACTTGGCGTCCTTCCTTGGGCCGACATTTGTCGTGAACATGAGGTTGAAGTCCTCTACTTTTTCAAACGCAGAGCCGCATTTTGGACATTTCAGGCTGTGCTTGTCAACAAGCTCGTTCACCTGCGCCGCCTTAAACCCGTCCGCAGCAATCTTAAGCTCGTCCTCAAGAAAATGGTCTGCCCTTATCTTGTCTTTGCACTTCGTGCATGTGAGCATCAGGTCTGCAAAGCTTCCGACATGGCCTGATGCAACCCAGACTGTCGGGTGGGTTATAATGCTTCCGTCAATTCCAACAACATCGTCGCGCTGCTGGACATGAACTTTCCACCAGTCCTGCTTAAGGTTGTTCTTGACCTCGCAGCCAAGCGGGCCGTAGTCAAAGAACCCGCTCATGCCACCGTAGATTTCTGAATTTGGGTATACAAAGCCCTTGCGCTTGCAAAAGGACGCCATTTCGTCAATTGTTATTGCCATAGCCTGCCGGGGCTCAGGGGGAATATTTAATGTTTTCTGTGCGCTTCGCCGCAAAGCCACGCCTGTTCATCATCATCAAGCTCCAGCCACTCGCAGATGCCGGGCCCAGAAAATTTCCGGACATACGGAACCATCTCCATTGCGCGCCTTTGCGAGGTGTGTGTCTTTTGCGCAAGCTTTGCAGCAATGCCCTTCCTTTTTGCATACCTCTGGTTTGCAATCCAGATCTTGAGCACGCGCCTGCCCTCCCGGTATTCTGTCACGTTACGGTATTTTGTGGCCTTGGCAAGCGCGACACCTGCGGAAAGCAGGCTGTTGAGGTAGATTAAAAACCGCCAGTGCTGGCGCCGTCTAATCCTTCGGCGGTAGACGTCTGCGCGGGAAAGGGCGTCAAACGCCCTGGCAAGGTCCCCTGGGTTTTTGTACTCGCGCGGGATGTTTTCCTCGAGCCAGAGAATCGCCTGGTCCGGGTCAATGTCAACATTGTCAAGCGCCCCAAGCGCAATTGCAGGGTCTGTTGTCTTGAATATCTTAAGCAGTGCCTGGCCAATTCCCTCCCTCTGCATCCTGTCGGGAAGGAACGCAAGGCTCTCTGCACTGACGCCGGCTGAAAGGGTCTGCAGGTCGTTTATTGCCGCGCGCATGTCACCCCCTGCACGCCTGGCAAGGCTTCGCAGCGCAGTTTCCGCATATGTCACACGCTCGGCAGCGCATATCTCCTGCAGCCTCGAGTATATCACCTTTGTGTCAAGGAGGCCGAACTCAAGCAGGGCCGCCTTCCTGCGGAGCTGGGAATACTTCCGGTCGTGTGGGTCAAATGAAGTCATGACAACCGGATGGGCTGCGCCTGCCAGAA
>CAZFZC010000001.1:28033-29080 GCA_964523155.1 uncultured Methanosarcinales archaeon | reverse complement strand
TCCTCGTTTCTCGTCCGCAGCAGTTCAAGTGCGTTCTCGGGCACGCGGCCCGGCGAAAGAAGCGGCTTGCGCTCGCCAAAAAAGCGTATCCAGCATGAGTTCTGCGGGTGGCTCAAAATTACATCGCCTGGCTCTGTTATGTCTTTGAGGAGGCTTAGGCCTGCAATCCTTTCAAGCGAGGGCTCCATGGATGACATTGAATAAATGTTTGCAACCGTGGAATAAGAGAGTGCAAAGACAAGCAGGATTATGGTTGCGTTCCTGATGAGGTTAAGCTCCCAGTTCCGGTTGTACATGACAACAAGCCCGATTCCCCCGTAGTATGCGAGGAAGGCGTTGAGCAAAACCTTCTGGCTGGGGAAGAGGAGGCTGCCCACGCCAATGAAAAGCAGGGCAAAAAACTGCCTCCTTGAGTTTTTCCAGGACTTTATCATGCCAATCATGGAAAGGATAAGGGCAAATGCGTTAAACCCGCTAAGAGTCCCAAAGCCCGAAATGTTGCTGCTCACTGCCTCTGCAACTCCGGGCACTTCGAAGCCTGGTATATGGAAATTCCCAGACATTAGCAGCACTGCTGCTGTGAGCGCAATGTTGGCTGTGACTATCTTTTTGTTTTTGAATGGCAGAATGACAATGCATACCAGGGCAGCAGAGATAGGGTCAAAGAGCCCGGCAAGGGGCAATACAGCAATGCTCAGCCAGGCGTAGGTGTTGAGAAGCAGGAGCCCTGCAAGGCCAATAAGCAGCAGAAGGGAGCCTGGCTCAGGCACGCTGAAGCTGTAGACGAAAATGGGCGAGACTATCCACAGCAGCGCAGCAAGAAGCCTGTGGTATATGTTTGCAGTGTAGTGCTTCAGCAGAAAATAAAACAGTATTACGCATGCCGAGCCAATTGCGAAGGGAAGGAAATTTGCCGCAGTGAATATCCCTATCCTTTGCGAAACCGCGCCTAGGATAACATGGTAGAGATTTCCTGTGCTGTCCCCTGCCATGGCCATATGGCAGTAGGGCTCCTCTCCCGGAACATAGTTGCCGAAGTTCTCCAGC
>CAZFZC010000001.1:24735-28023 GCA_964523155.1 uncultured Methanosarcinales archaeon | reverse complement strand
CCAGCCTGATTGTGTGGGGAAGCAGCAGCACAGCCAGCGCCAGCGCCATGCAGAGGAAAAAAACCCGGCTTTCAGTGAGTTTCAGCATTTTTTCTCGTACACCTGCACCCGGTCGCCTGAGAACACAGCAGGAAAGCATTCCGAGTCTGCGTATGCTATCCATGAAATGTTGTAATAGGACATTGTGTTTTTGGAAAGCACAATGTATGTTGCGTTGTATTTTCTCATTATCTCAAGGGGCTTGGACTCAATCGCTGAAGTGTATATTGTCCTTATGTCCCGGAGCCTTTTCTCTGCGTCCTGTCCCAGGAAATTCGTGTCCATCACGTTTGGATGGCCTGTCCAGTATGTTATAAGGTTGCCCTCATAGACCGAGCTGACGATAACAGTGCCCGGTTCTGCAATCTCCCTGAGGAACTGCAGGGCGAATATTTTTGCAGCAGGGTCGCCTTGGTCAATCTTCTGTTTTGCCATAGCAGTTGCAGGGACAAGCGAAGTCAGAAAAAAGACTATGAACAGTGCCCCAATTATATGGCTGCTGTATCCCACAAGCTTGGTTCTTGAGAGGTACTCCAGGGCAACTGATATGAACTGGCCAAAAAGCACTACAGACAGGACACCCAGGATAACCAGCCCGTCGCTGAATGGGATGTAATGGAGGAGCAAAAGGAAGCTTACTATGAGCATCAGTGAGAGAAACAGGTAGAACGGCTTGGATTTTTTTCTGAATATATAATAGAATGTCACGTATAGTCCGCAGACCATTGGAATCAGCCCTATCATGCCCAGGGCATGGGTTATCTGTATGCCGCCGTAGTAGCTGCTCCTTACCTCTGCTGACATGTTCTGCCAGATTATGCCCGGGCCGTGCATCAGCAGCGCGTCCCTGTAGAAAAGCAGGTAAATCCATAGCACAAGAAAAACAGAGAACAGGGTAAGCTCAACTTCCTTTTTTGTCGGCCGAAACCCCTCAACCCAGCTAAAGGCAATGAACAGGCACATTGACAGCACAATTATAACAGTATACGGGCTGGTAAGTGCAAGCAATATGAGCACAGCGAGGAACAGGTGCTGGGAATGCTTCTGCCTGCGAAGCAGAACATAGTACAGCAGAAAGGCAAGCGGCACAAAAAGCGATAACGGTGAAACAGAGTTGATTGTCTCGCTGATGAATACAGGCACAAAACCGGCTGTGAAGGCAGCCAGCATGGCAATACGGTAATCCCTTGTGACCTGGCGCACCAGGAGGTAAGCCACAAAGACAATTGAGGATGCCAGGAGGTTGGGCAGAACCTTTGCGGCAAGGCCCATTGGCATTATGAAGCTGAATCCTGCAAGGAGATAATGGAAAACCGGCAGGAAAAGGTACTCCCTTCCGCCATAGCTGAGCGGATCATTGTACAGCGCAAGCCCGGTTTCCCTGATGTGCTCTGCCTGGCGGAGCACAAAGTATGCGCTGTCGCTGCTGAAGTGTGGCGTCTGCAGCGCCAGGTATATCCTTATGCCTGAAGACACTGCAAATATCAGGAGCAAAAGCCAGGTCCTGCCTTTCATCTGCAGGGTTAGACAGCCTGCATATATAAATCTTAATGGAAAGGGTACAGGCGCCTTGCCATGGCGCTTCCCAGGCTTTACATGGCTGCGCAATACCAAAACTAATATATATCCAGCATCAACAGGAAATGCAAAAAAGAGGCAGAATGAGGGCTCAGGTCAGCGTTATCATAGTGTTTGGACTTATTGTCCTGGTTATGACAGCTATCGGCCTGACATATGTTGGCAGGGGCCCGAACAATCCGGTTGACAGGTATGTGATAAAGGACAGCATCGGGCCTTTCGCAGACTATGTCGAGGAATGCCTGGAAAAGTCTTCTCTTAGCCACATCTACCTGATTGCTGAACGCGGCGGCACGTTTCTGCCACAGAGCACAAGGTGGTACATGGGCAACGAGCACACTTACCTGTGTGCCCATGTGCCGGGCTCAGGGTGCGTCAGCACGCTTCCCCTTCGCCAGGACATGGAAGCAGAGCTTGAGGAGGCAATCCTGGATAACCTGAAGGCCTGCATTGACCTTTCTATTTTTGAGCGCCAGGGCTACACTGTCGAGGCGGAGTTCATGCGCCTGGATGTTGCAGTAGGCCGTGAGAAGGTTGAACTCATGCTCAACTACCCTGTGGTGCTTCGCAGGGAAGAGGTAGTGTACAGCAGGCAGTCCTACCTGCGGGACGTGCCGCTGCCCCTGGGCATGCTCTTTGAGCTTGCGCTTGAAATTGTGAATGCAGAGGCGCATGAGGGGTTTTTCGACCAGGTTAGCTACATGGCAGACAACGGACTTCAGGTAATGGTCGAAAAGCACAGGCCCTACCCTGACATTGTATACACTCTCGCAAAGGACGGGCTCCTGTTTCGCTTCGGCCTAGAGGGAGCAGAGGCTGCGCCGGGCGAACCCTTGGAACAGCAGGGCCTTGGCTGCTGCTATAACCTGTATGACAGAAACTGCTACAAGAATGTGCCAATGGAAGCCTGCGTTGAGATAGGGGGGGTGTATGATTCCAATACCCAGTGCATCTGTCCAAGCACACAGGACACAGGTGATGTGTCCTGCCAGGGCAGGCAGTGTCGGGACTGTCCCGGCCACAGCCACGGCGAGTCGTGGTGCACTTTTGACGCGAAAGCAGGCAGGGGCTATGACTATGTGGGAACAAGGCATTACAGGAGCTACTGCATTGACGGCGAGGTTTATACTGAGGAGTGCAGGGACTTTCGGGAGGAACTGTGCACGCAATCTGGCGGCATGGCAGAGTGCAGGCCGAACAGGTGGGAAGACTGCGCGCTATGTGACACCGAAGAGTGCTGCCTGGACACCCGGTACAGGGACTGCGACTGGAAGGAGTGGCTGAACACAGAGAACAAATGCGTTCCATATGTCCCACAGGGTTTTCGGTTCTGGGAGGGGCAGGGCAGTGAGATATGCGCCAGGGCAACGCAGACCCGGGAATGCGACGGGTTCAGCTGCCCGAACATATGGGTTGATGACACTGCGATGTTCTGTTACATGCAGGGCGACTGCGGAAGCTACAGAAATGTTGCAGACAGGGTTACTCTGGGCGGGTTTTTCAACTCTGACATTTTCGACACGGTGCGCGATTATGTTTATCTGGAGGACGGGCTGAAGGGCGAGCCTTTTGACCTTGGGTTTTCCAGGGAAAGACAGCCGCTGTATTCTTCCCCTGTGGGCGATGCCGCATCCAACTACATAAGGCTTCTTTCTGCGGCCATGAACTATA
>CAZFZC010000001.1:0-24725 GCA_964523155.1 uncultured Methanosarcinales archaeon | reverse complement strand
CAGAAGGGCAAGCAGGCTCTCTGTTTCAGATTTTCTCTCGCCCGAGCCGCCTGATTTTTCGGTCATTGACATAGCAGTCTGCGATGTCTGGCAGGCTCCGAGCGGCGGGGAAGACTGCAGCCTCTGCGGTCCAGCCTGCACAGAGTACAGGTGCCACAGCCTTGGTGCCCAGTGCGCATACGAGGAAGAGGAGGGTGTGCCATACTGCAGGCACGAAGGCGCCACTGACACCACAGGGCCCACAATCACTGTGTCAGCGCCCGGCAGAAGTGTAAGGAAAGTGTCATGGTCTGCAGCACAAAAGACCTATTTTGGGTATAACATCACTCCCGAAATTGAACCCTACAGCCTGTTTCGGCTGTCAGTCTCAAGCGATGAGGAATCTGTCTGCAGGCTGAATTACCTGCCAAGGCAGAGGTTCTTTCGCTCTCCCTCATACTACCTCGGCGGTTCAGGCTACTCAGTGCAGCACAATATCACGCTCAGGATGCCGGAAAGAATAACAATTCCCGGGCGGATAAGGGATTTCTTTGGCCTTAACCTGACCGATCTCGCGGGAAGGGCAGATGAGCCAAGAAAGCTCATGGAAACTTACCAGGAAGAATATGCAGATGAGATTGACCAGTTCAGGGAGGCAACAGGACGGGATATTGCTGCAATGATTGCCCCCTATGTTGACAGGGCGGTGGAATTTATGGGACTGATTTCTGACACCATACCCTATTACAAGGACCTTTTTCGCAGGATTGCCGCGACATTTGAAAAGGGCAGCTATATATTTTTCGTCGAGTGTCATGACAGGGCAGGCAACCGCAATGCAGAAGAGGTTTTTGTCACTTTCTCAATCGCAGACAGCCTCTACGATATGCAGGCGCCCCGGATACTTGCAGTGGAGCCAAAGAACACAAGCAAGGTGGCAAAAAGCCCTGTGCCTGTTACCCTGTATCTAAGCGAGCCGTCTGAATGCAGGTATGATATGGAAGACCTGGCATTTGCAGACATGAAAAAACCATTTGAATGTGGCACTGAGCTTTCCCCAAAATACCACGGCGCCTACACCTGCACAGGAGAGGTCCCGGCAGATTCTGTGGTATACATCAGGTGCGCTGACAGCCCGGCCCGGGGATTCACCTACAGGATTCGTCCGGAAGTTACAGAAAACTCAACAGGAACCCACGTCTTTGTCAGGGGAAGCTATGCAAGGGCGCTTGACTACCTTCCTGTGCCTTCCCATGTTTTTACCATCCATGTTCTGACAGACGAGAACATGCAGTGCACGCTCCTGCAGAACAACCTGACAAGGGCCCTGCCCTGCAGGCCAACCGGCAACAGAACCAGCCCCTATGACTGCCAGGGGCCTGTTCTCCTGGAAAAGCAGAGAAGGCAGATGGAACTTGTAATTGCGCCCGGGCAGCAAAATTCCGGCGTGCTTTCCCTTGACATCTGGAGCGGGGAAAAAACAGTTTCAGGCAACTACAGCTTCCTGAGGTTAAATGCGCAGAACTGCACAATTGACAGCAGCCCCATGAACTGCAGCAGCGTGTGCGAGGCGCAAGTGTTGGGCACGCACACAATTGACTGCATTCTTGACCCTGAGATTGTGATTGACTGCCGGGAGCTTCAGGAGCGTGCACAAAACACACACCAGCAAAGCAGGACATATTACGTGGAGTCTGCGCCCCCGCTTGAGATTGTCCGCAGCGGACCGGCAAACGAAACCGGCAGAACCCCTGCGCTTTTTGTCCAGACCAGCCGGCCTTCCAGCTGCGGCTACTACACAGATGACTTTGCGGGAAAGTACCGTATGCAAAGCAGGGGAAACACAAGCAGCGCATCCCTGAAACTGGAGCCAGGGTATTATCAATATATGGTGTTCTGCGAGGACGAATTCAGCATGGCAGAGGCAGAAATCGCATTTTCTGTTGTATAGCGGGGAGAGGATTTGAACCTCTGACCTCCGGGTTTCTGGCGCAATCCAAAAAGGAAGTGCGATATGAGCCCGACGGGCACTCCTGGCTGCCCTACCCCGCTGGAGCGCAAGAAAAGCCGGTTCTTTATAAAGGTTTGCCGAATCTCTGGCTGCCGGGGTTCAGAAATATTTAAAAGACAACCGCAATCCCTGAGTGTCCTGCCGCGGTGGCACAACCTGGTACTGCGCAGGATTGCTAAAGACTGTGCGTCTTTTGAAAACCACGCAATACCTGCAGAGATCCTGTGACCTCTGGTCTTCGGGGTTCAAATCCCCGCCGCGGCGCCTTTTTTCTTGTCTGCTTGCCTAATTCTTGGGATTTCATGAATGTCTAAACACAAGAAATGCTATCTTGCCTGTGAATGTAATCAGGCACACAACATCAAAAAATTTATATTGATGTGAAGAGAAGAGATACTCATGAAGAAGAAAATAAAAAAGCAAATTCGAGAAGAGATAGTTGACGATCAAGAGTATGAGGCTATTGAGGTCCAATTCAATAAGAACTCAAAAGCAAGTCTTGATGATGACTCAGACATCGAGGACGTGGAGGAACCAGCCTCCTATACAAAGGGCCATACTACCATAACGGACAAAATAATCTACCAAAGAAAATTGTCTTTCTTTGGAGGAGAGGAGGTCAAGACTATACCTTTAGCGGAAGTAGATTCTTATCATTTTGTTAGGGAAAGTCGGGCGTGGTCACTCCTTTTGGGAGGGCTCTTCGTATCTACGGGTATCTTGCTCCTACTCAAGGATGTCGCTTTTGGAATCATGCCTCTTATGGTTGGTTTATTTCTTCTTATTATCGGTTTTCTCTGGAGAAAAGAGGTTCTACTCATCAAATCTGTCAGAGAAGTTATACGCGAAGATTCAGGAAATCTGAAGGAACTGTGCACGCAGCTGAACTCTAGGATGAAGTAGTACTCACCTCAGCGTGCTTTTATGTCTATTTGCTATCCTGTGTAATATCCGTGTGTGGCGTTTCTCTCGGATGTTCCGTTTCTGAGCAGGAGGTACGATGTGGTGTTGCGCTGCCTGATTATGACAATGAAATCATCCAGGCCCATGGGCTCAGAGCCGATAATTGGTTCCATTGTCATTATCAGCGCATCAATCTCGCTGTCGCTGTTTGCCTGAACAGTGACAGCCTCAATTGCTACGCCGCTCTTTGCGCCGGCCATACCCGCCCTGCCGGCAGCGTAGCCTGTCCTTCCAAATCCGTAAGACTCACGGGTGAAAAAGTCAACGAACATCAGCGCAATTATCACAACAGTAATGAAAATTATCATCATCCCGACTGCGTGCTGTGCCTTTTTCATGGGTAGATTGCCTCTGTCTCGCTTACAATATGCTCCGGCGACCTCAGGATCTTGTCTGCTGATATTCCTGTGCCCGGCACTACTGAGACAGAAAACTCCTCGTCCTCGCCTATCTCATAGCCAGGCTCGCAGAATATCCTCACCTTGTCGCCCTCTGATATGTACCCGTCTATATGGTCGTCTGCAGTCTGGATGTACTCCAGGGTGCAGTAGCCGTGTTTGACACCCTTCTGCCTCAGTATGACAATTGTGTCTGTGGCATTCAGCGGCTCGTGGGTTGCGGACGTGCAGGACACATTCCACTGGTATTCGTCATAGGCAGCAAACGTCGTCGTGTATGTATAAAGCCCGCTGTCAAAGGCCATCACCTGCTCAGTTCCGTCCACAGTGATGTTGCATGAGCCAGCAACCGGCGAGCCGTCAGTCCTGTTGGAGAAGTTTGCAAAGAATGTGACGGTTTCATTGACGTATTTCTCAAGACCGCCTCCAAGGCTGTCGCGCTCGTCGTATATTATGAGCCTGCTGTTGGGTGCTGCAGCATACCCACTCCAGCCAGTCACATTGAATGTCAGGTTGCCGGCCATGTATGACAGGACAGTGCAGTCAGCGCAGACAAGAGAATCCCTAAGGATGATAGGAGTCCTCTGGAAGGCAAGGCTGTACAGCCCGGCAATGCCTGATGCGTTGAGCTCCGGCGCTTCCTGTGTGTCTACGCTTGAAAGGTTAAGGGCTATGCTCACATGCCTGTCGATGTCAGGGCCGCCGCTGAGGTTAAGGGATCCGGTGAAATTAATCCTGCCGTATGCGTTTGCAAGGTAAAAGCCGGATACAGAGTTCATGTTAACAGAGGAAAGGTCCATGCTAGAGAATCCGGTTGTCGGAACAACGCTTACAACCGAATCACCGCTTTTGTTTGTTCCGCCGTACTCGTCTGTGCAGTTCACATGCCACGAGTATCTTCCTGCTGCAAGAGATACCCTGAAGCCCTGCATGGCAGTCTCGTTGATGCTTGTGTTGGCAGCAAGGAACACGTTGTCTGCAAAGAGTGTGCAGTTGCTGATGTTATAGTTGCTGGACAGGCGGTAGGTGAACAAAACATGCCCGTCATTGTCCCCTGAGTGGTTCAGGGGCGAGAAGAGCGTATAGTTAATGCTTGAGTTGGCTTTGACAAGGAACCAGGTGCCCTCTGTGCTGTTGGTGTTTCCCAGCGTGTCGTTGGCAATTACAGTGACATTGTAGCGGCCGACGCTGTTTGTATTAAGAAAAACTGTCTCATACACGCTGTTGTTGTCCGCATCCGTCATCTCCTGCAGCGCGCTGCCCGCCGCCCAGGAAATGTTTGCAAACACGCTGCCCATGTGCCTGTCGGTTACATTTGCGGTGATGTTCACGGAAAAAAACAGCCAGAACTCGCCTGATGCTGCAGGGGTTATGTTTTTCACTGCCGGCACAACGGCATCTATCTCATAGACGAGGTGCTCTGACATGCCTGTGTTGGACGAAAGGTCTGTGCAGTTGATGTGTACATCATAAGTGCCGGACGGGATGCTTGCATTTGCAGTGAGGGCTGTCTGCGTGCTGTTCTGCGCAACAGAGGTGTTGTACGGCGTGCTGTTGAAATACAGGGTGCACACTGCAGTCTGGCTTGCATTGTCAGTGAAGTTAAAGTCCACCGAAGGTGTTGCGTCAGAGGTGAGCGTGTTGTTCAGGCTCTGGTTTATGCTGACATTTGGGGGATAAATGTCAGGGACAGGCGTCACATTGAACCAGGTCCCCCCGCTCATATTTATGTGGTCCAGGCTGTCATTTGCGGCGATTGTCACGTTGTACCGCCCAACCCATGCAGTGTTCAGGAACGCTGTAACATATATGCTGTCTGAATCGGGGTCCAGCATTTCCTGCCACGCAGAGCCGCCCTGCCATGAGATGTTTGCATAAACGCGTTTGACGCTGACAATGTCGGTTACATTGGCAGTGATGTTGACAGCATGGTTTCTCCACACGACAGCGCCCGGCAACGGCGACACATTGTTTACGTCCGGAGGCAAGGTGTCCACAGAATACGCCAGTGTTTTGCTGTTCCCTGTGTTGTTGCTTTCATCCGTGCATTTCACATAGACAGTGTAGTTCTGGTCTGCAAGGGTTGTGTTGGATTTCAGGGAATGTGCGGTGTTGTTTGAAAGCATGCTGCTTGCGTTGACAGCCTGCCCGTCAAAATATAGGGTGCAGTTTGCAGTCGTTGACAGCCTGTCTGTAAAGTTGAAACCTACACTCGGCATAGTATCCTCAGTGACTGTATTGTTCTGGCTTGCGTTTATGTTGACAACCGGCGCCGCCCTGTCCCTTGTCACGTTGCATGCCACAACCAGATAATCCGGGGAGCTGTCATGGTTGCTGACAACAGAGAAGAGCGCACTCAGGTTGCCTTCTGTGCTGTTCTTGCAGCTGAAGTTAACAAGGACAGATTCTCCGTCGCTGAGGTTTGTGCCGTTAGTGAAGTTATGCATTATCAGGGAACAGTTGCCTGTGCAGCCGACCCTGGAGCTGAATTGGAGCCCTGAGGCCAGAATCTGTACAGTTTTGCTTGCGTTCCCTTTCATGTGCAGCACCCTTCCAAGCGAAAGGTTGCTCTGGTTCCAGGAGATTTCGTAGGTGGGCAGCTCAATCACGTTGTAGCTGACAAAATGCGAGTTGCCGGTGCTCTCCCTGCGCATGTAGAAGTGCGTGCTGTTGATAATACTGTAGGCAGCAAGCAGGTTGGAGTAAGTCGTGCCGCCGCCGGTGTTGCGCTGGCTCACGTCGAGAAGCGAGCGGTTAATCTGCGAGCCAGAGTATCCGCCTGCCGGATAATACCCAGAGTCCAGGGGGCTGCCCTGGAACTGACCAGTCCTGTTTGTTGCCCCTGGAGTTGTAACCACGTACCAGTTAATCCTTTTTGTCCCGCCGTTTCCTGACCTGTAGGCCATGTAGGTGTCCGAGTCTATGTTTGTGACAATCACACCCATGTCATTTAGTCCGTTTGCGTCAGAGGTTGAGGAGTGGCTGAAATACACCCAGGACTCGCTTACGTTAACAGGAGCGCCAAGCTGGAAATACCCTGTGTTATTGCCCGCAAGTTCGATGGAGCCTTTCTGCACAAGCGAGCCGTCGTTGAATTCCACCACAAAGAAGCCGACGCTTCCTCCGTTGCCGCCCATCCCTCTGTAGAGCCTTACATTTGTCGTGTTTGTCATGTTCGCTGTCCAGACAGCTTCAGGAAAGTTTGAGGCGCTTGTCTGCGGGCTGTTTGCATATTCAATGACAACAAGGGACTTGTCAGGATCTGCCGGCTTGGACAGGGAAACATTGGCAGCAGTTTCTGCACTGCCGTAGCTGTGCTTGACGTGCTGGCTTCGCAGGTTGGGGTTCTCTATCACCTGCCAGCCGACATAGTTGGAATCAGCCAGCCCGTGGAACTGGTGCAGCACAAACCGGCTTTCATTGACGAACTCAGCCCATATGCCTGCGCGGTTGGGATCATCATAGCTTCCCGCTGCGCTCACAGTCAGGAGGATGAAGGCGTGGTCAGTCCTGACACTGTCAATATCAACGTAGGTGTCCGAACCCTGCATACGGGTTTCACCATGCTGCACCCTCCAGCCGTTTGTGCCGGTGTAGGGCGTGACGTTTACAAAGACCTCTACATATCTTGTGTTATCATAAATGTCCGAGACACTTATCATGAGCCTGTAGTAGCCTTTGGCAAGCTGCAGCAGGTTTGTCAGGTAGCCGTTCCTGATTGTGAAGCGCGTGTCATTCACATCCCACTTTTTGATTCCCGAAAGGTCTGTTGCGTCGAAATCACCTTCGGAATCCGAGTAGTACTCTATTGTCTGGTTGTATGCACTTATCAGGGGAGGTGTTGTGTCTGTGACATTAATCCAAACAACAGCCCAGCCTGTGTTGGCTGCCCCGTCTGACACGGAGATGTTCAGGCTGTAGGGCGCAACAGGCAAATGTGTTTCGTTTGTGAGGTGGCCGCTCAGGTTTATGGCAAAACGGGAGTCGTTAACACCGAATGATGTGATTCCGACGTCGTCGCTCGCATTGATGTCATAGTCGAGCCCGTCGCCGTATTCAACTGTGATATTGCCTATGTCAGTGAACCAGGGCGCAAGAGTGTCAATGACCCTGACATATATTGTCTCGTTCGCAGAGTTGTTGTAGGTGTCGTTGACAGTTATGAGCAAATGGTGGTAGCCCAAGGCGAGCAGGGTTGCGTTCTCAAGAAGGCCCGAGGAGGATATCTGGAAATCCGTGTCGTTCACCGACCACGCATATATACCGGAAAGGTCGCTGGCATTGAACTGCACAGCAAGGCTGGTGTTGTAGGACACAGTTATATTTGTGATGTATGTTATTGCAGGCTCGGTCGTGTCAGAAACATTCACCAGGAACAATGTATGGTTGATGTTGCCGCTGGTGTCGTTTACGCTGACATTGAGATAGTACACGCCGACTGCAAGCGCAGAGGCATTACTGAGCAGCCCGAATCCGTCAATGGAAAAGGTGCTGTCATTCACATTGTAGCTGCCAATGCCGTAATCGTCATATGCATCAATATCGTAAGCAAAAGCAGTTCCAAGTTCAGAATACTGGTCAACTGGCACAGGTTCAAACCACGGCTTTCGTGTGTCTGGGTTGTTTGTTATGTTCACCCATATGCGTCGCCAGACGCTGTTCTTGAAAGAATCGTTTATGGAGATGTTAATCCAGTATATTCCCGTGCCCAGGGCAGTTGCATTGGACAGGAATCCCGTGCTGTTGATTGCAAACCCCCCTGTGTCATTTACTCTCCAGCTGTGGATTCCTGTGACATCTTCGGCCTGGAACTGGGCGCCGAGGGGCTTTCCAGAGAGCTCAGTTACGTTGGGCATGTAGAGTATCTGGGGCGGTGTTGTGTCAGTGACATTTAGCCAGAAAACACTGGAATTCGTATTTCCATAACTATCAATTGCAGTGACATTCAGGCTGTAAAGCCGGACCGAGAGGGCGCTCTGGTTCTCCAGAAGCCCCGAAGTGCTTATGGTGAAGGCACTGTCGTTGACAGTGAAGTTGGACATCCTGTAGTTGTCTGTCGCATTTATCTTGTATGAGAAGGCATCACCTATCTCGAGTGTTCGGTTTACTGGCAGCTGCGTAAAGACAGGAGGTGTCGTGTCGGTAAAATTGAGCCGCAATGGACGCTCAGCGGAAAAATTTCCGTTGCCGTATTCGTCATATGCCCTGCATTTCCAGCTGTAGTTGCCCTTGCCAAGCTCAAGCGTCCAGTTGCAGTACCCTGACTGCGCGCCGGGGCTGCAGCTGGAATTGTAGCTTAGGCTTAGGTTCAGGCTGTTCGTGATGTAAAGTGAAATGTTGGCAAGCTTGTTGTCCAGGTCAGAGGCAGAGCAGTTGAAAGTAACATTGACAGGGTCCCAGGAATCATCCCAATAGCCCTGGGAAGGGGCAATCTGGGTTATGTTGGGCGGATAGCGGTCCTTATAGTATGGGAGCTCCAGAACCTGCCATTCAAGATAGGCTTCTTGGCCGTAGAAGCTCCTGTATATGTTCAGACTTGACGCGCTGTCAAGATAGATATTTGGGAATGGCCTGGGGTGGTAGATTCCTGTTCCATCATGTGTCAGGCTGACAAAGGAAACCGCGCGTGAAAGGTTGAAGTCCGAGCCTAGGCTTTGGGAGTGGTTGTACCAGTTTGCGTTGCTTGAGTAGTCAAGCTGGCCGCCAGCTTTTTGGCCGCTCTGAGGCCCGAAGTCAATTATGTAGTACCGTACATCCCTGTCAACAGTTGTGTCCCCGCTGTTTCCGCAGCTGCTCGGGTAGAAATCCGTCTGGTTTGAACCAGCAATGTAGCCTGCAACAGAAGACTGGTCAAGGCCGCCGTCAGACACATTGATTTGGAAAATCAGCAGGGATGTGCTTGTGTTGACCTCTGGACTCAATGCCACTTTACTGTGGTTTGCCTCAGTGTGTACCCCCCCGTCTACAAGGGTACGGCCTGTCTGAAAGCTTGATATCCTGCTTAAATTGAACTCAACCGCAACCCAGGATATCTGGCAGTCAGACACGCCCCCATCTCCCCTTGCGACTCTGATATGTGTGGAGTTGTAGGCATATGCATTGAAGAGAAACCTTCCATAGAGTCCAGTACCGGTGGTGCTCGTGTGGTGTCCTGTGACAAGCACCATTGTGTTTGAGGCATTTACCGTGGAGTTTATCGGTATGAAAAAATCCGTGCCGCTGTTAGTTGCATCGTACAGTCCCCTGTATACCTTGAACTCATGGTCAATTGCCTCAATAACCTGCCAGCCAACCGTGACATTGTCTGTTGTTGATTCCCTCTCCACAGATATCCTGTTGTTTCCTGTGAGCCTTATTGTATAGTCAGCGTAGTCATGGCTTGTCATGGCGCTGGTGTCGCTTGCAGGCCAGACATCTCTTTGGCCTGTTGAACTGTAATGCGGAGGCAGAACAAAGGCCCTTTCCAGGGAAGATACAGCAGCTATTGAAATATTGTGCTCCAGTCCTGTGATAAGCGCACTTCCCTGTTGCACCCTAAACCCCCGCTCAAGAGCGCCAAAGGCGGTGGCAGGCAAAAGCAGGAGCACCAGACAGAGGATAAGCCACCTCTCAGCCATTTTCAGCAGCCCCCAGCAATCTCACTATCTTATCCCCCATGGCCGGTTCTATTGTATAGAAAGCATGCCTCCCCTTTTTTGTCCTGCGCAGCATCCCGCCTGTTTCCAGAAGCCTGAGGTTTATTGATACTGTCGGCTGGGCCTTTCCTGCAATCGCTGTTAGTTCGGTGACGCTTCTTTCTTGCTTTAGGCAGGCAGCCACAATCTTTAGTCTTGTGTCATCAGAGAGCAGCCGAAACAGCTTGCGGGCCAAGGCATAATCCAGCACCATGATAACACATTGTTATATTTATATATATAAATCTAACTCAGCGAACGCAAGAAACAACACGGCAAAAGCGAAACCTTTATATATTCGAGGTATCTCAATATATGAAATCGTATACCAATATTCATAATCGAAAGAGGTGTGAATGAAGATGTGGTCAAAAAAAGCTGAAATGGGCGTTGGAACACTAATAGTGTTCATTGCCATGCTTCTTGTTGCTGCAGTTGCAGCAGGCGTCCTGATACAGACTGCGGGCAGCCTGCAGGAGCAGAGCCTTTCAACAGGCCAGCAGGCAAGAAGCCAGATATCAACTAATGCAAGGGCAATAGAGGTCAGCGGCACAGACGGCAGAAACGGAAACCTGACGGATTTCCAGGAAATAATAAAACTGGCTCCTGGATCCGACCCTATAAAGCTGACGCAGGTTATCTTTACATTTAACACAAAGGACAGGACAAGCACCCTGAAATACAGGGACACATCCGATGCAATCTGCGAGAAGAACAATTCCATCGGATACAATACGTGGAACGACGAGCAGGTAGGGCTGCTTAATACAACGCCAAACATGTACCGGCTTGAGGAAGACCTTGATGATGACGGCCTGGATGACTACATGTACATAACAAACACGGATGCGCTTGTGTATGTTTTCAATCTCAGTGCCACAGGGGCATTTAACGTCACTGGCGGCGAAAACATCACCAATGCATCAGGCGTATGCGTTGCCCTCAGTGTCTCGAACGCAGTAGTTATGAACGGAACAGGCACAGGGGCTGAAGTTATTGCCTACCTGACAGTCAGCGGCCAGACATGCACGAACGACATAATTGATGAGAATGTCAGCGTAAATGTGAGGCCCTACAGGTATGGTGAAGGGTACTTCACAGCCATCTATGAGCAGGAAGGGACAAACCATGTTGAGGGCAACCTGCAGAGGGGAGATATAATCCGGCTGTGCTTTGAGTCACCTGGCCAGATTACAGAGGATGAGCAGGTGCGGCTGAACTTTATCCCGAAGATAGGGACTCCCACGCTTACGCAGTTTGTCACGCCTGACGTGATAAGCACAGAAAGGGTCTACCTCTATCCATAGAAAGGCTTCACACCTCTTTCTTTTTTTTAATATATTACTGCCACAAGAACCCGCTTAATCTGCGCGAACCTTACCTTGCCCGGGTCAGGCTCAAGATTGTTGTCCCCTTTCATAATGAAGTACTTGCCGCTCTCGTCAAAGCCGGTTTCCACAACCCTGTGGATTATTGTGCCGCCCCTGTGGCTGCTCTCATATGCGACAATGTCTCCTAATTGTATCTCTTCCTCAGATGCCGGCACTATGTGGATGGCGTTTGCCCCCTTGTCGATTATGGGGTCCATTGAGTTCGTGTCAGTGAAAGTTGACCATTCCGGGTTATCTATCCGGATAACAACGCTGTCGTCATAGACGTGTATCTGGTCCTCCTTTACCCTGTCCTGTGGGCTAAGCCTCTCTTTTGCAACTATAAATGTCTGAAATCCCTCGGTTGCATCAAAATTAATTTCGTAATTCTCTGCATAGGCCTCTGTATACAGGTTGCTTGTGGCCCATCCCAGCAGGAAGACCAGGAACAGCAGCATGCCCAGTGTTTTTTTCATTGTAACCCCCAAACAGTGGTCAAAACAATAGAACAACTATATAAATGTTTCGTTTTTGTTTACTGTTTGGTGATGAAAAAATGCCGGCCGTTCCCCTGTGCCCCGTACAAAACTCACCCTGCCAGGCTCTGCTCCCTGTACGCCGGAGCTGCTTCTTCTGAAATAAACAGGTGCTTTCTTGAGGCAAATCCCACAAAGCATGGCAGTAGAGGATTGAGCCCCCTTTTTACAACAGTGTACGGATATATCTTCCCCATGTATTCAAGGGTGCCAGTTCCCACGTCATTTTCCTTAATAAAGCCCGGACGCTCGTCTTTTGTCTGTTCTTGCATGCAGACAGAAAAGCACAGCAGTATTTATGTATATTTTTTGTTACTGTCTGGGGGTTTTATCAGCGCAACAGAAAATCAGGAGTTCTACAGCAAGGCAGGAGGTATGTCATCATAAATCAAATTCCTAAGGATGCAAACAGGCTATTTCAACCGTACAGTGTCCAGGTTCCTGGGTGCCATGGACTCAATCCTGTAGACCTTGTGAATAGAGCTTGCAAGGTCCAGGCACCTGCTTGCCTCGCCGTGCGTAATAAGAACCTTCCTCGGCTTTGGGTTAAGCTTGTAGATGAAGCTCATCAGTTGCTTTCTTCCCGAGTGCCCTGTAAAGCCCTCGATTGTGTCAACTTCCATCCTTATCTTAAACATCTCCTGCCTGCTGCCCCTTGCAAAGGCAATCTCCCTCTCGCCGCGCTGGATGCGCCTTCCAAGGGATCCCTCTCCCTGGTAGGCAACAAACATAAGAGTGTTTCTTTCGCTCTCGCACAAGGCCTTGAGGTACTCAACGCTTGGGCCGCCCACAAGCATTCCGCTTGTTGCAAGGACAACGCAGGGCTCGCTTTCCTCAATGACCTGCCTGCGCTCCTTCACAGAGCCCACGCGCCTGAAAATGTCGCTAAGGAAAGGGTTCTGGTTCTTGTGGAATATGCGCTTTCTGACGATGTTATTGAGGTATTCTGGGTATGCGGAGTGTATTGCTGTTATGTCCCAGACCATGCCGTCAATGTAGACCGGAAGGGGCTCGAGCTGCCCTGTCCGAACCATGTTCTCAACGATGAGCATGACCTCCTGGGCGCGGCCGCTTCCAAGGACAGGTATCAGGATCTTGCCTTTTCTGGCGACAGTCTTCTTGATTGTTTCGGCAAGGAAATTCTCGCATTCCTGCTTTGGCGGCAGCACGTTTTCCCTGCCCCCGTAGGTGCTTTCAATTATCAGGGTTTCAAGCCGCTGGAACCTTGTTACTGCAGGCTCAAGAAGTTGTGTCTTGCCGAACTTCTGGTCTCCTGTATAAAGTATGTTGTGAAGGCCGTTTCCAATATGCAAATGCACCATTGCGCTGCCAAGGATATGGCCTGCGTTATGCAGCGTAATCCGGACATCCGGGGTGATGTCGCTGACTTCGTCAAAGTCCAGGCAGACAGTGTGCTTGACCATCTCCCTGATATCATCGCTTGTAAATATGGGCTCTTTTCCCTCGGTTCGCATTATCTTGATATAGTCAAGGAGCAGGAGGCTCATGACATCCCTGGTGGGCTCTGTGCAGTAGACAGGGCCCCGATAGCCGAACTTGAAGAGATAGGGCAGAAACCCGCAGTGGTCCAGGTGGCTGTGGCTGATTATTACTGCGTCAAGCTCATTTATCCTGAACTCAGGCGCTTCAAGAAAAGGGTAGGCCTCGTTTTCGCTTGCAACATCAACGCCGCAGTCTATCAGTACCCTGCTTTCGGGGGTCTGCAGAAAAAAGCAGCTTCTTCCAACCTGTCTTCCCGCCCCAAGGAAGGTTAGGCGTATCCATTCTTCCTTCTTCTGCCGCAGCCAGCCGTCATAAATCCTGTGGCCTGCCTTGTCAAGGAACCTGCGCCTGTAGTCGCTGTTCTGGTACAGGACTGAGCGTATGCTTTCAATAAGCTGGCTCCTGATTGCCGGCGTCCTCCTTATAAGGGGTATCCAGAGGGTTTTTTCCTTTATTTCCCTTAGCAGGCTCCCCTGCTTGCCTATAGCAAGCCCCGGCTTTTCAGCCTCAATTACCACCTGGCTTCTCTGTGGGTCAAAGAGAACCTGGCTGATGCCTGCCTCCTCAGGGACAATCTTTCTTATCTCTGCCTCTGCCTTCTCAGGCTCAAGGACAATGCTTGGGTCTGGCCGCAGCTCGACCCTCTTCTTTATTATGTCAACAACCTCCTTTATCATGCCGTTGTTGTTGAAAAAGAAATCGCGGCTTTTTGTGTAAAGCACAATGTTTGCAGCCTCAAACACTGCCTCGCTTATCTTGTCCTCTGGCAGGTGCTTCATAATTTCCTTGATTATTGCACTCATTCTTTAACTCTCCAAATTAGAACTTACTCATGAATACCGGTGTCAATGCTTTTGTCAAACACTCTCTTTATTCCGTCCTTTGTGATTGATATGACACTTATCCCGTTTCCAGAGGCGCTGTCCCGCTGAAGCGCGGCATTTATTGCCTTGATTGCAAGCGAAACCCCGTCCTTGACAGGCATGTCTTTGCGGTAGAGGGTTTCAAGCACCCCGAAAGCCATTACGCTTCCGCTGCCTGATGTGATAAAGGAATCCTCCTCAGTCAGGCTCCCGTCCGGGAATATGTCAAAGAGGTAGTATCCGGTGCTGTCCCTTCCTGCCAGCAGGAAATGGCTTATGCCGGGAATCATTGACATTCTCCTGATGTTTCCGTAAACCATGCTTGCAAGAAGGTTGGCAGCCTCCCTTACTGAAGAATCCCTGCCAGTGCGAAGCTTCTTGAGGTTAAGCTCTGCCTTAATGAGTTTGCACATCAGCTGGGCATCAGAGACAGTGCCTGCCATGGTCAGTGCCATTGAGTCATCTATCTGGTATATTTTCTCTGCGTTCTTGTTGACAATCAGGTTGCCTGCTGTCGCCCTCTTGTCTGCTGCAAGCACGACCGCGTCCTTGCAGACCAAGCCTACTGTTGTAGTTCCTTTCAGCGTATTATTTTTCTCCATCACTAGACACCTAGAATATCGATTGTATTGGAGTGTATTGTTCCTTTCTTTATAAAGTTTTCGAAGTATTTCTGATGCCGTGAAGATATGGTTGCCCGGGCAGCCGCCGCAGCCAGTTGTCGGGCGCACGAAAAATATTTTAATGACGCCTGTAAGTACTGGGCCAATGGAACCGGAAAAGGGGCAGGAGAATGTCCTTGTCTTCTGTGCGCACAACGATGACAACATTATCGGCGCAGGCGGAACACTCGCAAAGTACGCGCGCGAGGGAAAGGAAGTGCTTTCGGTCATTTTCAGCTATGGCGAGAAAGCCCACCCGCTTCTGAAGAGCCATGAGGCCATACGCATGCGGGTACTGGAGTCAAAAAAGGCGGATTCTGTGATTGGCGCCAAGGGAATGATATACCTTGGCCTTAAGGAGGGGAAGTTTGCAGAGCAGATTGCGCAGAAAAGGCTGGGCCAAAAGATTAAGAGAATTATCAATTCGAAAAAGCCTGTAAAAATATTCACCCACTCTCCTGACGACCCCCATCCCGACCACAGGGCAGTCCACCAGACAGTGATGGAGGTCACAGACAAGATAAGGCACAAGTGCGACATCTACTCGTTTGACATCTGGAACCCGCTCAATGTGCGCCAGAGGGACAAGCCCAGGCTGGTTGTGGACATAACGCAGACAATGGCCCAGAAAATAAGGGCAGTCCGGCTTCATTCAAGCCAGTGGATGACGCTGCTTACCATGGTTCCTGCAATATACATAAGGGGCCTTGCAAACGGCCTGTATGCGGGCTCAAAGTATGCAGAGGTGTTTGTCAAGATAAGATGAAGAGGCTCCTGATTGCAACAGACTGCTTTGTGCCCAGATGGGACGGAATTAGCAGGTTCCTCCTTGAGGTTGTGCCCAGCCTTTCCCGCCATTTTGAGATAACCATAGCTGCGCCAGACTTTGGCTCCTGCAGGGGCTTTGAGTCAGCGAGGGTTGTCAGGTTTCCCCTTGTGCGGGTTGCCTTCGGGGACATAGAGTTTTCCAGGCCGGCCGGAAGGCTAAGAAGGCTTGTCAGGGAGCATGACCTCGTGTTTGTCCAGACAATTGGGCCTGTCGGCATGTCTGCAATACGTGCGGCGTCACGCCAGAAAAAGCCGGTTGTTGCCTTTGCCCACTCAATTGAATGGGAGCTTGCAACAAGAAGCGTCAAGCGCTTCAAGCTCCTTGCAAACATCCTCACGAGGCGGATTGCCCGCCATTATTACAACAAATGCGACCTAATTTTGGTGCCTGCAGAGGAAGTAAGGGCAAAGCACAGGAAAAACAGCATAACGGCAAAGTCAGAGATTGTCAATCTTGGAACAGACACAGGGTATTTTGTGCCTTCAGCCAGTAAGGAGGAGTCCAGGAGGAAAATCGGCCTGGACCCGTACACCAAGATAGTGGGCTACTGCGGACGCATAGGCAGGGAAAAAGACCTTATCACGCTTTACAGGGCCTTTCGCCGAGTCGAGAAGACGCATCCGGACACGCAGCTTCTTATAGTAGGCAAGGGTGTCCGCGAGCTTGAGCAGATGTTCTCCTCGTGCAGAAACATAGTCCTTCCGGGCGCAGTTGACAATGTGGTTGACTATCTCCAGGCAATGGACGTGTTTGTGCTGTCCTCGCTTACCGAAACATCAAGCCTGGCAACAATGGAGGCCATGGCCTGCGGCCTGCCTGTCCTGACTACGCCGGTTGGTTTTGTGAAAGAATACATAGTGGAAAAGCATAACGGCATGTTCTTCCCCTTCAGGAACAGCCTGGTTCTCTCGATGAAAATGGCAATGCTTCTTGAGAATGAGAATCTTCGGGCTGAGCTGGGCCGCAACGCAAGAAAGACCATTGAGGACAATTTCCGGTGGGAGCACACAATTGCGCAAATTGAGCAGATTTTTGCGCGGTTTGCCTGAACTATCTGATCTTTTTGTCAAGCGCCCTGAGCATTACGTCTGCGTCCCTTACCGGGAGGAGCAGAATAAAGCTTCCGCTGATGTCAGTCTCATGTATCCCGAAGTCAGTATTGATAAGAAGGACATCTCTGGCGCCCGGGTCAAGGTTTGCTGTAAGCACATCCATTGCAGAAGCGCCAAGCGAAGTGGCGATTTCCGCCTCATCCAGCCTTAGCCTGAGGTCAAGGAACCTGTTAAGCGACTCAACATAGTTGTTTGTTATTGCCATGCCAACATCCCTGAGGCTGTCCTTGTCCCTTGGGCTGAGCTTTTCGCCCGTCCTTTTCCTGGCTCCGATAACCTGGTCTGCAAGGCCCAGGGCACTGGCTTTCTCAAGCATGATTGCAATGCTGCCGCCCAGCCCGGACCTGATGGGGGTGAAAACGCCGACATACAGCTTGTGCGGCTGGCCAATACGGCCCTTGAGCTGGTCAATAGCCAGAAGCGCAAGGTTAGTTATCCTCAGGTTCACTGTTTTCTTCACGATTTTTGAGAGCGCAATTGAGGCGTTTCCGGCACCAATGTTTGCTGTCTCCCTGAGCGCGTCAAACTCAATTTCTGTCAGTTTTTTTGCAGTCATCTTTGCACCTCTCCGGATTGTGTTTTTGCATAGTTCCTCACAGCTTAAGCGTGACAACCTTGCTCATGCTGTTTTCGTCCATTGATATGCCGTAAAGCGTGTCCGCCTTGGAAATTATCGTGTCATTGTGGCTGATTAGTATGTACTGGGCCTTTTTGGAGTAGCTCTCTATAAGGCCGGCCAGCTTTTCGCTGTTCCTTTTGTCAAGCGCAGCGTCTACCTCGTCGAGCACGTAAAATGAGGCAGGCTCAAACTCCTGGATTGCAAAAATGAAGGCAAGGGCAGTCAGGGTTTTCTCCCCGCCCGAGAGGCTTCTTATGTCAAGGAATTTTTTTCCTGATATCCTGACCTTTATCCTAAGGCCCTCAGCCAGCGGGTCCTTGGGGTTCTCCAGCTCGAGGAAAGCCTCGCCCTTTGTGGTGAGGTTCCCAAACATCATCTGGAAATTCTTGTCCACAAGGCCAAACGTTTCCATGAATTGGTCCTTCTTTTTTGTTTCAATCTCGTTTATCATGACGAGAACCTCTTCCTTCTCCTGGGTTAGCTTGTCCTGCTTCTCGATAAGCGAGTTGTATTCCTTCTCAATTTCGTCGTAGACCTCAAGGGCGCGCATGTTTATGTTTCCCGCCTGCTCCATTGTGCGCTCCATCTGCCATATTTCCTTCCTGAGCTCCTCTTCGCCTTTGCCCCTGTAAAGCTGGACACCTGCATATTTTGCAGCCTCCTCCCTGAGTCCGGCAAGCTCAGCCTTGATTGCGGCAGCATCCACGCTCAGCACATTGCTCTTCTGCTCGCTGCCCCGTATGGCCTCCTCAGTTTTGATAATCCTGTTCTCAAGCCTCTGGAGCGCCTCGTTCGCCCTGTCCTTTTCCTGGAACAGCCCCTTGTATTTTCCGTAGAACTGCTTCTGGAGCTTTTCCTTCTGGGCAAGCTCCTTCTCCTGCAGCCTTATCTTTGCCCCGAGGCCGGCAATTTCCGCAGTGAAGCTTTTCTCCTCCTTGTCGAGCTGGCCCAGTATCTTTGCTATTTTTTCCTTCTCTGGCAGAAGGATGTTTGCAGTCTGCATGCTGGCGCTCTTTATCTCGGAGTCAGAGCGTATAAGCTGCTCCTTGAGCTCTGCCTTTTTCTGCTCAAAGGTGTTGAGCTCTGCAAGGACTGTCGGGCTCCGCATCTCGGAAATTTTGTTTCTGAGCTCCTGCTTCCTGACCTTGATTGAAGTCAGCTCCTTTAGCGCAGAAGTGACTTTCTGCGAAACTGCGGCAAGCTTCTTCTCTGTTTCCTTCTGAGCCGCAGCATATTCCTTTTTCTCCTTTCTGGACGCGTCCAGGTCGCCTGACTCCAGGTGCAGGGACTTTTCGCCCTTGATTATCTCTCCCTCAAGTGCAGCCTTGTGCTCCCGCAGCCTCTGAATCCTTGCCTGGGCGTCGGCCCTTTTTTTGTCTATCCCCAAAACGAGAAGCTCAAGGTCTGCTGCAGCCTTCTCCTTTTCCCTGATGCCTGCAAGAACCTCCTTCTCCTGGAATGCAAGGCCTGCTGCCTTCTGGCGGTAGCCGCCGTGCATCGCGCCGGATAGTTCAACAATGTCTCCGTCAAGTGTAACCATCCTGACTGTTCCCACGCCAACGCGCCTTGCAACATCAATGTTCTCAACCACAATTGTGCTGCCAAAGACGTACCTGAAGGCGTTTTTGAATTTGCTGTCAAAGTCAATCAAATCGATTGCCTTTCCCTGGACGCCCTGGGTTCTGAGCACGGCAGCATCAGGCTCCTTTTCAGTGCCCTTTATCTTGTTCAGCGGCAGAAAGGCTGCTGTTCCCAGCCTGTTTTTCTTCAGGTACTTGATGCAGGCGGCAGCTGTCTTGTCCGTGTCAACCACAAGGCTCTTTATGCGCGGCCCCGCAGCAACCTGCAGCGCAAGCGAGTATTTTGAAGGTACCTTTCCCAGGTCTGAGATGCTGCCGTAAACATTTCCAAGCGAGCCCTTCCTGTCCATTATGCTCTTGACCGCAATTGAGTCAGCAAGCTTCTGCTGTATAGATCCGCTTCTTGCCCTAAGCTTTGAGAGCTCGTCCTGGGCAGATGCAAGCTTTGCCCTGGCATTTCCCAGCTGGGCTGCAAGCGCGCTGTCCTCGTTCAGCAGGCTGTTTAGCTCAAGGGTTGTGCTCTTGAAGTCGGCCCTCTTCTGCTTTAGCTTCAGAACATCTGACCTGTGCTCCTTCTCAATCTCAAGCACCTTTGCAATCCGCTCATCAATGCCCCTGAGGTACATCTCTGTCCTGTCCTTCTCGCGCAGGAGGTTCTGCTGCTCCTCGCGAAGCGACTCAAGCTCCTTTTGCAGCGCTTCTGCCTTCTCATCCAGCCTGTCCATGTCCAGCTCCATCTGGTTGGAGTCCTCGATTTTGTGCTTTTTGCGGAACTGCGCAATCCTGCCTTCAATATAGCCGAGCTGCTTTTGCCATTCTGCTTTCTGCTTCTCAAGCGCATTCTTCTTCTCTGCCTGCTCCTCTGTCCGCTCGTCCAGCTCAAAGATGCTTGCCTGGAGCTGTTTTTTCCTTTCCTGTATCCGCATAATCTCGTTTTCGTCTGATGATATCCTTGTCCTGTTTGTGGCAATGTCAATCCTGAGCTTTTCAATGTCCTTCATTATCCGGACCTGCTCCTTCTCACCCTTCTCCTCGATTTCCCTGGTGAGCTGGCTTATCCTGTTCTTCTTCTCCGCAACCTCCTTCTTGAGCCCTGCAATCTCCTCCTCGCCCGCCTTAATCTGTGCATGGTGCTTTTCTATCTGCTTTGCAAGCTTCCCAAGCCTCTCTTCCCGCTCTTTTCTCCGCAGGTGGTTGTAGGTGGCCTTTGCCCGTTTCAGGCTGTCTGCGACTTCCTTGTATTGCATTGCCTGGTCCCTGTCCTTCTTGAGCTCTTTGAGGTAGGTCTTCCTTTCAGAAAGGATTATGTGCGCCTCGCCCAGTTTCTCCTCAACCTTTTTAAGCTCGTTTAGCGCCTTGTTCTTCTTTTCCTCGTACTGGCTAATTCCGGCAATGTCCTCAATAATCAGCCTGCGCTCAACAGGACCCATCTCAACAAGGCGCACAATGTCTCCCTGCAGCACAATGTTGTAGCTGTCAGGGTCAATGTTTGCTATTGCAAGAAGGTCGAGTATCTCCTGCCTGGTCCGCTTCTGGTCGTTTATCCTGTAGATGCTCTGGCCGCTGCCCCTGATTATCCTTGTAATCTTCACGAAGTCATCTTCAGTTGGAAAGGTTTTCTTGCTGTTGTCAAAGTAGATGCTTACCTCGCCCTGCTTTGCCGGCTCCTTCTTCTTGCCGCCGTTGTAGATAAGGTTTGCAGCCTTGTCTGCCCGAAGGCCCTTTGCTGAGCCCTTGCCAAGGACAAAACAGAGGGCGTCAAGAACATTGCTCTTTCCGGCGCCATTGGGACCGAGCACGCAGTTGAAGTGCGGCCCGAACTCGAGCTCCACGCGCTTGCCGAAGGACTTAAAGCCCTTCATCACCATCCTGTTAATCCTTGTCATAGATTTTCGCCTGAAAAACAGGTCCAGTTCAATTTTTCCGAGTATATAAAGGTTTTGATTGCCTTTCCTGTGTTTTATGTTTTATTAATTAACTGAATAGTAAGAATTAATCTTTTTTGTTATTTGTATTAACAAGGATTTTGCGTGTTCTTGTCGCCTGGAAAATGCAACAAGGCTAAATGTGTGTTAATAAATTTAACATTGTGGTGCTTATAGAAGTTTTCGGTTAATTTATTTTGCACATCAGAAATCCTTGAGATGTTTCTGGTTTTGCTCCCTGCTCAAGCGCTTCCAGGTCGTCCAGCTTTTCCTGTAAATTGGAAGCCTGTAATCCTTCCTGAGAAAAGCCTGTGTTTTGGGGTCAGCGAGGTATCCTGAGCCGAAATCGCCGTAGACCTTTTTCAGGTTTTCAATCGAGCGGTCCCTGGTAACCTTGGCAAGGATTGAGGCTGCTGACACAATTGCGTGGTTCTCATCAGCCCTGTGCTCAAACACAAGCTCAGTATTTTGGTCAATACGGTTCCTGACGTATTCAGTGAACCTGCCGATGTTGTTGCTGGGGCAGTCAGCGATTAGCCTGCCTGGCCTGAACCGGTCCCAGAGCTCTATCATTTTCTGCGCCTCAAGCCAGTTCAGGTTGCTTGCCGGGTCTGCCAGGGCAGCATCAATCTCTGACGGCGGTACAATGATTATCTCATAGCTTTCCAGCAGTGCGGCAATGGCTGGGTAAAGCTCCTCCCTTTTCTTTGCAGTGTACTGCTTGCTGTCCCGAAGCTTTAGGGCGAGCAGCCCGGGGTAGCCTTTTTCATCAACCAGGGCGCCGGCAATTACCAGTGGGCCTATAAGGGGCCCGCGCCCCGCCTCGTCAATGCCGAGAATTTTCATTGCAGGGAATGATTGGCAAGGGGGGTTATATAGTTTGCGCTAGCCTATCCTGTGCTTGTCGCTTGGGTAGCGAAACCTTGGAGACTTGCCCACTTCCTGCAGGTCAAGGCACTTTGTGCAGAAGAAGACCCACACCCTAGCGCCGTCAGGCGCAAAGGCATGCTCCAGGAGCCTGTAATCGTGGACGCATGCCATTACATATGCTCCAGGCCGCGCTGCATAAGCGGAATGATGGCGCCTGCCTCTTCCTTTGTCAGCCTGCCCAGCTTGGTAAACGCGTACTCGTCATTTCTCTTGTTTTCGCGTGACAGCTGCATCTTCGGCGGGCCGTCGTTGTAGCTCATGACTTTTACGCTTATTCTTGTTCCTTCAAACTCCACGCTCTCGCTTGAGAGCTCCTTGTCCAGGTTTGGGTCAAATGCCATTGTCCTGGAGCTTCTGCCGTTATATATAAAATTTGCTTTAAGCAGGAAGAAAAAATGCGCCGGCCGGGACTTTCAATGGCCCGCAGAAGCCCGGTGCCGTTTTTGAACCCGGATATGCGGCTTGCTTCGCTTTGCGAAGCAAGATTTGCCCCGCAAATTATGGAAGGCCGCAGTCATTTACAGCAGCCCTTTCTTAGTGGGCTTGGCAAAGGAAGTGAGACAACCCACCAGCTTTCGCCAGCCTTTTCCTAAAAGGCTGTAGCCGTTAGACCACCGGCGCAGGTTTCTTTGGTTTCTGCCGGATGTTTATAAATCTAACCCCTGCGCGGCGGCTGTGCACAGACGGATACTCGCCGGGGGATGCCTATGCTGCGCCGTCTGCCGCGCGTTTCCATGTTGCCCGCATCCGCTTTTCCCATGCAGCATAATCCTCCTGTGCAATAACGCAGCCGGCTGCGTGCTCGTGTCCCCCGCCGTAGCCCCTGAGGCCTGCAAGGGCTTTTTCAATTGCCGCAGGTATGTCCATCTTTTCCGTTCGGATGCTGCACTTGATTTCCCCGTTCTTTTCCCTGCCTATTATGACCAGCTTGTCCGGGTGCAGGTATGCCATCTCGTTTGCAAGGTCGCTTGAGAACGCAATCTTGCTGTCAGGGTAAATGTAGATAACAGTTTTTTTCCCCACTCTTTTTTTTGCCTGTGCCAGAAGCATCCTGTATTCCCGCTCTATCTGCTCGTGCCTCCTGAATATGAAGCGTGCCCTCGCGTTATCCTGGTTGAGGATTTCGTAAGGTGATTCTATCCTGGTCATTGCCTTTACATACTTCATGGCATCGCTGCTTGAGCCCTTGAGGATGTTTGAGAAAATCCTGGCCAGGGCCCCTGCTGGTGACGTGTAGAGCGCAGCCCTTGGGTCATTAACTGAGGCGGGCAAAAGCCCGGGGTATTTTTCCCTGAACTCCCCCACAAGGTCATCCGGCCAGTCCATGTCGCTTATGCAGCCGACTACTGCAATCCAGAGGCTCTTTCTGACAGCCCTGTACGTAAGGTATGATACGCACCTGCTGTGCCCATGCTTCCTGGGGTTGAAATACAGCACCTTGTGCAGGTCCTGAACCTGGTGGTGGTCAATCCAGACAATGCCTGTTCTGGCCTCGTCAGCAAACTCCTGCTCCATCATTGCAATGTCAAGAACGAATATCCTGTCAGGGCTGTAGTTTGACACCTTGCCAAGGAACTTGCGGTCTATCAGCGGCCGGCTCTTGACAATCACGCCGTAGCCTTCCTGCTTGTACATGTATAACTGCAGGAACGAGCACAGCCCATCAGGGTCGTCGTGGAAGAAGTACAGCGGGTTTTTGCAGGAGTCAAGCTCACCCCTGATTCTGGCGTATTCGCGTGTAGTGAGAGCCATCTCTTCCTGTTTCTGGCAATCCTATATAAAACTTTTTGGCTCTGCAGCAGGCAGCAGGCATCGCTACCTTTATATAATCCATGCCCGGCATTATGAATATGAACAGGCGCGTCATGGCCAGCGTCACTGCGCTGGGAGCAAGTTCTGTCATTACCCTGGTACTCATGATGCGCGAGTTTCTGGGCTTCATCAGCGCAAATGAGCTTGTGCTTGCAATCCTGCTTGCCAACTGGCTCTTTCTGACAGGAATTGGCTCTTACCTCGGAAGGTTCGTTAAGCCGCGCTACAGCACCCTGGCAGTTGGCCAGATGCTTGTTGCAGTCCTGCCTCCTGCTATGCTTTTTTCAGTCAGGGTTCTGCGTAACGTGCTCTTTCTTCCCGGGACAATTATCGGCCCAAAGGGGGCTTTTTTGTTTTCATTGGCAGTCCTTGCGCCGTTCTGCATGGTTTTTGGGGCAATGCTGACAATTGCCTGCGCCAGATACAGGGCCAGGGGCGCAAAAAGCATAGCAAAAGTGTATATGGCACACAATATGGGATACATTGCAGGAGGCGTTATTTTCTCATTTTTCCTTGTATTCTTCCTAAGCGCCTTTTACACAGCTTTTCTTGTTCTGGCGCTTAACCTTGCCTGCGCGTTTGCAATTGCCCTTGGGCTCAGGAACAGGCAGCTTGCCTACTCTGCCCTTCTGGTATCCTTTTTTGCGGCAGCAGTCGTAATCGGGGCAGACGTGAATTCCTATACCATGCACAAACTCTACCCCGGCCAGAGTGTTGTGCACCACGAAGAGTCCCTTTACGGAAGCATTGTTGTTACAGAGGATGAGGGCCAGATAGGCATATACCAGAACTCAGTCCCGCTGGTTGCAGCCAACAGCACACGGCACAGCGAGGAAGCAGTGCACTATGCGCTTTCGCAGCTAAGCCGGCCTCTCAACGTGCTTCTGATAGGCGGGGCAGTTGCCGGAACCCCTGGAGAGGTTGCCAAATACGGCGCCAAGCCGGACTATGTTGAAATC